>NZ_JBFRJZ010000047.1:0-67030 GCF_041469125.1 Vibrio sp. 10N.286.51.E5
ACTATTGGGGGTCAGTTCATCAAGACGGGCTTTGTCATTTCAAAACAAGCTGTTGTTTAGCTTAAACCTGTGTGCGACCTAAAGAGATCACAACACGTCGGTTCTTATCTTTACCAATTGGCGAGTTATTGTCCGCAATCGGACGACGCTTGCCATAGCCTTGCACTTGGATACGATCTTCTGGCAGGCCTAGAGATTTGAAGTACTCTCTTAACGATTCTGCTCTGCGCTCTGAAAGGTTTTGGCTAATCCCTTTGCTGTCGACAGAGTCGGTGTACGTTGCCACCAGCACAAGGTCGATGTCTTGGTTATAGCGAACGTAATCGGCAATCTGGCTCAGCCTTTTGCGCGACGACTTGTTCAGCTGGTCGCTGTTGCGGTCGTAATGCAAAATAGTGAAAGAGATATCTTCAAAGCTGTAAGGCAGCAGGTTAGCAACACAGTCACTGAACACATTGTATTTTTCTTGGAACAACACCGACGACAACGACACTTCGATACGTTGATCTCGGCTCTGCCACTCTTGGTAGCTGAATGTCGGATAACGCCCTTTCTCCAACTCACTCAAGATGCCCCAAGCTGTTTGACCGCCGACATAGCCGTCAAATTGCTGGAAGAACTTAATGGTTGTCATACGATCAGCACTTTCACCCGGACGCCAAGGTGGCGGCATAGAGATCAAGCTTACATTGCGCGTCGCACCCATTGGACGGCGCATTTTAAGCTCAAAGTCCAAAATGATTTTTTTACTCGCGCGAGATGAGAACTCAGCATCACCAAAGTTTGGAATTGGGTGGACCAAGCGACATTCAAGTGGCGTGTTGGCTACCATCTCCCATGTCGACTGTTGAGGAGATGCTCCGTAACGCTTTTCTTGTGCCATGACCGATGACGACACAAGTAGCGAAAATAGCATTGAACCTGTTATGAGTTGTTTCTTCATAAAGTGGAGTATCTCTTAAGCAATTCGTTTAACAATGCAGCCAATTGCCGCATTTTTCTCTCACGTTTAAATATGCAATTATCAAGCCGCAATGGGTTAGGTAATTTAAGATTTATTGCCCTTCCCTAGTTTTTATCACTGCTATTATCTGCAATAATGCAGCCTTAATCACACTTATTTGGGCTAACATGACTGTAGAAAACGAAGCTCTGACCCTAAAAAAACGCTTTCGCGGCTATTTTCCAGTGGTCATCGACGTGGAAACCGCAGGGTTTAACGCTGAAACCGATGCATTATTAGAAATCTGTGCCATTACATTAAAAATGGATGAGAACGGAGATCTGCACCCTGCATCAACGCTTCATTTTCACATTGAGCCTTTTGAAGGCGCAAATATAGAGCAGGCAGCATTAGACTTTAACGGAATTAAAGACCCATTTAGCCCATTACGTGGTGCTGTGTCGGAACAAGAAGCCCTTAAAGAAATCTACAAGCTAGTGAGAAAAGAACAAAAAGCTTCAGATTGCAGTCGCGCAATCATGGTTGCTCACAACGCTACATTCGATTTGAACTTCGTTAATGCGGCAAGTGAGCGCTGTAAGCTTAAACGCGTCCCTTTCCATCCATTTGCTACTTTTGACACTGCTGCTCTTAGTGGTCTTGCCTACGGTCAAACCGTTTTGGCTAAAGCTTGCCGCACTGCAGGGATGGAATTTGACAACAAAGAAGCACACTCTGCTTTGTATGATACGCAAAAAACCACAGAGTTATTTTGCGGCATTGTAAACAAATGGAAAGCCCTTGGTGGTTGGCCTCTTGTTGACGAAGAATAAAAAATAGAGTCGGTAAACGTTTTTTCGTATTGCCTTCATAAAAAACACAACATCCCGAGAATAATATGAATCCTGTTGTAATTTCAGTTTGCATCATGCTTGTTTTAGCTTTGATGCGCGTAAACGTAGTCGTTGCTCTGACGTTCAGTGCAATTATCGGTGGCGTAGCCTCTGGTATGAGCTTGAACGACGCAGTCGCGGCTTTCGAAAGTGGATTAGGCGGCGGTGCAACGATTGCACTTAGCTACGCTATGCTTGGTACATTCGCTGTTGCTATCTCACGTTCTGGTATCACAGATCTCCTTGCTCAAAGTGTTATCAAACGCATTCACGGCAAAGAGAACAGTGCGGCATCGACTGGTCTTAAATACGGCATGCTTGCGTCGTTGATCTTAGTGACCATGTCTTCGCAAAACGTGATTCCAGTACATATCGCCTTCATCCCAATCTTAATCCCACCTCTACTAGGCGTATTCGCAAAAATGAACCTAGACCGCCGTCTAGTTGCGTGTGTACTTACTTTTGGTCTGATTACACCTTACATGGTGCTACCGATTGGTTTTGGTGGCATCTTCCTAAACAACATTCTGCTTAAAAACCTTCACGACAATGGTCTTGAAAACGTAGTAGCAAGCCAAGTGCCAATGGCGATGTTGTTACCCGCTGCGGGCATGATCTTCGGTCTTCTTACTGCAGTATTCTTTACTTACCGTAAGCCTCGCCAATACAAAGAAACCTCTCACACTGTTGTTTCAACAGAAGTGAAAGAGATCAACAAAAAGCACATCCTAGTAGCAGCAGCTGGTATCGTAGCAGCGCTAACAGTTCAACTATCGACTGGCTCTATGATCATCGGTGCTCTAGCGGGTTTCATGGTATTTACCTTCGGTGGCGTTATTGCTTGGAAAGAGACACAAGATGTCTTCACCAAGGGCGTTCACATGATGGCAATGATCGGTTTCATCATGATTGCAGCAGCAGGTTTCGCGGCAGTTATGAAGCAAACAGGTGGCGTTGAATCTTTGGTTGAAGCACTTTCAACAAGCATCGGCGACAACAAGCCTCTAGCAGCACTACTTATGCTAATTGTTGGTCTATTGGTTACTATGGGCATTGGTTCTTCGTTCTCTACGATTCCAATCCTTGCAACTATCTACGTTCCACTAGCAGCAGCATTTGGCTTCTCGCCAATGGCAACAATCGCTCTAGTAGGTACAGCTGCTGCACTTGGTGATGCGGGCTCTCCGGCTTCTGACTCAACATTAGGTCCAACGTCTGGTCTAAATGCTGATGGTCAACACGAGCACGTATGGGAAACCGTAGTACCGACGTTCCTGCACTACAACATCCCACTGATCGTATTCGGTTGGATTGCAGCCATGGTTCTGTAATTAGGTTCTGTAGTTAAACAGTCCTACGCTCACTTTTATAAAGACCGCCTCGTGCGGTCTTTTTTGTCTCTGAGATTCATTCTACTCTTCCTTCCGCTCACTCTCATTGAACTAGCGACACCAAACAAAAAAGGCTTACTCTGATGAGTAAGCCTTAGAAATCATTGCGAATACAGATGACTCTCGCTGAATTACGCAGCGGGAGCATTACTCACTAAAATTTCGCGAATAGACTTAAGCGTCGCTTCCGTTGAATGATAATCCAATTCAACTTCACTAAAGATGCCGTTCACTTCAAGCATTAAGGTCGGGTAAGAAAATACACCCATCGCTTCTTTAAAGCCTAGCTGGTCATCTAACTCACTTTCCAATAACTTGCTAGAAAGGTCATTTTCAAACTGAAGAACATTCATACCTAGCTCTTCAGCCAACTGCAAATGTGTGTCTTGGCTATGTGGCAACATCGCACGAAGGTAGTAAGCATGTTGAATCGCTTCAAGCATCGCTTCGTAGTGGTCTTGAAAACCTGCAGCAATCACGGCACGGCACGCAGGGTAAGTACTGCGAACAGGTTGGCACTCTGTCCAAAAATCATGGTTAAACTCAGTACCCAACTTAGCTTCGATCTGCTTCCAAATCGCTTGCAGCTTGCCTTTCATCTCTTCTGACATTGGCTCATCAGAATCCGGGGCCAAACCACCCACTACATAGTTAAACTCAATGCTCGCAGGCAATTGTTGTTTCAATAACTCAAGTGTTGGCTTGTAACCCCAACACCAGCTGCACATTGGATCATGCACATAATGAAGTTTTACGTTCATTGTTCATTCCTTATCGAGTCAATGATTCGATCAATTCAAACAAAAAAGGAGCCTGATTAAGGCCCCTCATTTTAACTATTCAGCGCAAAGGCTAGAACTTATTCAGCGTCATCGCCAGCAACTTTAGCCGCTGCTTCTTTGATGATTGGCTGAAGTTCGCCTTTTTGGAACATCTCAAGAATGATGTCACAACCACCGATTAGCTCACCTTCAACCCAAAGTTGTGGGAAAGTTGGCCACTGTGCGTAAGCAGGAAGCTCTGCACGGATATCAGGATTTTGTAGGATATCTACGTAAGCAAATTTTTCGCCACATGCCATTAGAGCTTGAGACGCTTGAGAAGAGAAACCACAGCTAGGTAGCTTAGGAGAACCTTTCATGTACAGTAGAATAGTGTTTTCTTCAATTTGCTGTTTGATTTTATCGATAGTTTCCATTGCTTCCTCGTTAATGGATTACGGCTTTTATTGCCTTTATTCTACCCCAAACTAAAAGAATAAAAACCATATAAAAAAAGCGGTTAACAAGCTAAGCTAACAATTCACACAAAAGTAATGAAATAAGCTTTTAATAAAGTAAAAACTTGCTAAACTATATCGCAAGTCAGCAAATTGACCATGGTTGGCAGTATAGCGAGCCATGAATAATAATATCACTGGAAGCAATCGAAAGAGTTAACTCTTTCATATCAATGGAGAATTGAGCAATGGCATTTGAACTACCGGCTCTTCCTTACGCGAAAGACGCGCTAGAACCACACATCTCAGCAGAAACGCTAGATTTCCACCACGGTAAGCACCACAACACTTACGTTGTTAAGCTAAACGGCCTTATCCCAGGTACTGAGTTTGAAGGCAAAACACTAGAAGAGATCGTTAAGACTTCTACTGGTGGTGTTTTCAATAACGCTGCTCAAATCTGGAACCACACGTTCTACTGGCACTGTCTTGCTCCTAAAGCGGGCGGCGAACCAACTGGCGCTGTTGCAGAAGCTATCAACGCTGCATTCGGTTCTTTCGAAGAATTCAAAGCGAAATTCACTGATTCAGCAATCAACAACTTCGGTTCTTCTTGGACTTGGTTAGTTAAGAAAGCTGACGGTTCTCTAGACATCGTTAACACTTCTAACGCTGCTACTCCTCTAACAGAAGAAGGTGTTACTCCACTTCTAACTGTTGACCTATGGGAACACGCTTACTACATCGATTTCCGCAATGTTCGCCCTGACTACATGGCTGCATTCTGGAACCTAGTAAACTGGTCTTTCGTAGAAGAGAACCTAGCTAAGTAATTATTGTTTACGCTTCGCTATTTATAGCGAGTTATCTATTGAAAGCTCATGCCTCGGCGTGAGCTTTTTTGTATCTGTCGTGTTCCACAAAATCTAAACATTTCGTAATAAACCCGCCAATAGCGCTTACTTCTCGAACTATTGATAGCCTTCTTCCCAACCCTACATAAATTCTCTATTTGCCTGTAATTAAACACTAAAGTTTGCCGACTCCATGCCGTTAAAGGTGTATCCAATGAGAGGCGACATGCAAATACATACTTTAGACAAAGCAGGAATCATCAACGAACTGAAGTTCGGCATCGGGATCAGCCAAGCGGTTGAGCAAGGTCGCCGTGCAGATTTCGCGTTGCTGTTATCTATGTTTTCTAATGATGTCCGTGATTGCACGCCAATTGACACCATTGAAATCACAGAGACAAATGAAGATCGCCTGCGCAAACAATTTGGCGTAGCAGAACCTCAACAACTGCGTTCAAACCAGTCTTCATATGAGATTTCAGCTCAGCAATCTAATCATTTTCATCAAGCTAGCCTTGCCAGCGCCAAACTCAGCCATTACTTGAAACCTGAAGCGCTTGCCTTCATGCCTGAAGATACAGCCGACTTACCCGAAGAGGTTTACCAAAACCTTTCTGGTCATGACCGACGCAAACTCGCAAACAAGCATTTACCTGATTTGCCACATGCCACGCTCTACAATGAGCTAACCACCGCGCAACGTCGGTATCAAATTCAAGCTCAAGTATAGCGATCACCTACCTTTCCCTTTTTCGCTGTCTATCCATAGCTCTTCTTCGACTAACTCGCACACTTCAAAGTATTCACACGAATGATATGAACCACTAGCCTTAGGCAACCTAAAAACACCTGATGTCGGTTACCGCTTGAAGTTACTACAAAATGTGACGTGCCACTAAGTTCATAAAAACTTATTAATTGGCACACCTTAGTTTGAACCAATTCACACCCGTTGTATAAATTTTAACCCATCCTTATCCGACATGGACGATTTGTTTAGGTACTGGGATGGAAATAAAAAGCTCAATCATATTGGTGACATCTGCCGGCTCGCGACTGGGGGGGGCGATTGCGAACCACTTTGTTAACCTTGGAGCCACCGTCATCCTTTGTGATAAAGACACGGAAGCACTTAAAGCGACGTATCTACAGTGTGCCCGGTTTTCTGACTCTGTTTACCACTACACGCTCAAAGGCAATGACAGCCAAGCGATTCTCAGCGTATATGATTTTATTCAAACCACCTTCAACACGACACCCGATGTGCTGGTCAATAACTGGATAAGCTCCCCAATGCCTAGCCTAATTGGCGATCAGCCTGTGAGCAGCTTTATTAATGATCTCTCATCGATGGCATCGACCCTGTTCGCATTTGGGCAAATCAGTGCTGAGAGATTGCGAGAGGAAGATAAGGAAGGCGTGATTGTGAATGTGATATCTCATGATGACTTTCACGATGTGTCTGGCTTAGAGAGCGCAAACTCAATGATCACTGGCTTTACCCATAGTTGGGCGAAAGAGCTGACTCCCTTTGGCATTCGAGTCGGTGGCGTTGTTCCTGCCGTTCATAACTCCGATGGCAAGCTCAACCGATGTCACTGGGCGCAGCTGCAAGACGAGCTGACCAGAACAACCGAATACATTGTCTCGAATGACTACTTCAGTGGGCGAGTTGTCGCGGCAGAGGTTTAACTCCCTATTCCAATTGAACATGACTGGCTCAGCTCATATTAAGTAGCAGAGCTATTGCCTCTCAATCCGTTTTACAAACGAACCAAACATAAAAAAAGCCCCAGTCTCTCGACTGGGGCTTTCATCTTTTCCCGATAGATAAGTATCGTGCTAGCGAAAACTTATCTCAAAACTAATGCTTACTTATTATGCGTTAGCTTTTTCTTTTTTAGCTTTTGGCGCTTTCGCTTCAGCTGGCTTTTGGTCTGCTTTCTTAAGGATAACTGTAGTACCTTCGAAAGTTTCGCCTTCAACGTATGGTTGGCCGAAGTAAGAAGTTGTTAGAACTTCTTTTAGCTCAGTGATTAGAGGGTAACGTGGGTTAGCACCTGTACACTGGTCATCGAACGCTTCAACAGCTAGCTCGTCTAGTTTAGCGATGAAGTCAGACTCGTTAACACCCGCAGCTTGGATAGATAGTGGGATGTCTAGGTCAACTTTAAGCTCTTCTAACCAAGTCAGTAGACGTTCAATCTTCTGAGCTGTACGGTCACCAGCTTGGCTTAGGCCTAGGTGGTCAGCAACTTCAGCGTAACGACGACGTGCTTGTGGACGGTCGTACTGAGAGAATGCAGTCTGCTTAGTTGGGTTATCGTTCGCGTTGTAACGTACAACGTTTGAGATAAGTAGTGCGTTAGCAAGACCGTGTGGTAGGTGGAACTCAGCACCAATTTTGTGAGCCATTGAGTGACACACACCTAGGAATGCGTTCGCAAATGCTACACCAGCGATAGTTGCTGCGTTGTGTACTTTCTCACGAGCTATTGGGTCAGCCGCACCATTTTTGTAGCTTGATGGTAGGTATTCTTTAAGCATCTTAAGAGCTTGAAGAGCTTGACCGTCTGAGTACTCGTTCGCTAGAACAGATACGTAAGCTTCAAGAGCGTGAGTTACTGCATCGTAACCACCGAACGCTGTTAGAGACTTAGGCATGTTCATTACTAGGTTCGCATCAACGATAGCCATGTTTGGCGTGATTTCGTAATCAGCTAGTGGGTATTTAGCACCAGTCTTGTCGTCAGTAACAACAGCGAATGGAGTAACCTCTGAACCTGTACCTGAAGTTGTAGTGATACATACAAGCTCAGCTTTTTGACCCATTTTAGGGAACTTGTAGATACGTTTACGGATGTCCATAAAGCGCATTGCTAGTTCTTCGAAGTGAGTTTCTGGGTGCTCGTACATAACCCACATGATCTTAGCAGCATCCATTGGAGAACCGCCACCTAGAGCAAGGATTACGTCAGGTTGGAAGCTCTTCATTGCTTCAGCGCCTTTCTCAACAACAGATAGCGTTGGATCCGCTTCTACGTCGAAGAAAGTTTGAACTTCGATGCCTTGTGCTTTAAGCAAGCTAACTACGTCATCTGCGTAACCGTTGTTGAATAGGAAACGGTCAGTTACTAGGAATGCGCGTTTCTTACCTTCTAGGTCGCTCATTGCGATTGGAAGGCTACCACGACGGAAGTAGATAGACTTAGGTAGTTTGTGCCACAACATGTTTTCAGCTCGCTTCGCTACAGTTTTCTTGTTGATAAGGTGCTTAGGACCTACGTTCTCAGAGATAGAGTTACCACCCCATGAACCACAACCTAGAGTTAGAGAAGGTGCAACGTTGAAGTTGTACAGGTCACCGATACCACCGTGAGTAGTCGGGATGTTGATTAGGATACGAGCAGTCTTCATCTTGTCACCGAAGTAACGGATGCGGTCTGCGTTAGTATCTTGGTTAGTGTAAAGACCAGATGTGTGACCGATACCACCGATTTCAACCATAGTTACCGCTTGAGCAACTGCGTCTTCGAAGTCATCTGCGCGGAATAGACCTAGAGTTGGAGATAGTTTCTCGTGAGCGAATTCGTCATCGTAAGAAACTTTACCAAGACCTTCACCTACAAGTACTTTTGTATCAGCAGGAACTTTAACACCAGCCATTTCAGCGATTGCTGGAGCAGGTTGACCTACGATTTTAGCGTTTAGGTTGCCGTCGATAAGCAGAACTTTACGTACTTTATCAGCGTCAGCTTTAGATAGAACGTGAGCTTTGTGAGAAGCGAAACGCTCTTTAACTTCGTCATATACTTCGCTAACTACGATTGCAGCTTGCTCAGAAGCACATACTACACCGTTATCGAAAGTCTTAGACATAAGGATAGATGCTACAGCACGTTTGATGTCAGCTGTTTCATCGATAACGACAGGAACGTTACCAGCACCAACACCGATAGCAGGCTTACCAGAAGAGTATGCTGCTTTAACCATGCCTGGACCACCAGTAGCAAGGATAAGTGCGATACCGTCGTGCTTCATAAGCGCGTTAGAAAGCTCTACAGATGGTTGGTCGATCCAACCGATGATGTCTCTTGGAGCACCAGCTGCAACAGCTGCGTCTAGAACTAGTTTCGCTGCGTCGTTAGTTGAGTTCTTTGCACGTGGGTGTGGCGAGAAGATGATGCCGTTACGTGTCTTAAGAGAAATTAGAGATTTGAAGATTGCTGTAGAAGTTGGGTTCGTTGTTGGAACGATACCACAGATGATACCTACAGGCTCAGCGATAGTCATTGTGCCTAGGTTATCATCTTCTTCTAAGATGCCACATGTTTTTTCGTCTTTGTATTTGTTGTAGATAAATTCAGATGCAAAGTGGTTTTTGATAACCTTATCTTCAACAATACCCATTCCAGATTCAGCAACTGCTTGTTGAGCAAGTGGAATACGAGCGTGGTTAGCAGCAAGAGAAGCTGCGCGGAAGATTGCGTCTACTTTCTCTTGAGAGAATGTTGCAAACTCTTCTTGTGCTGCTTTAACGCGAGCTACTAGAGCATCAAGTTCCGCTAAGTTAGTTACAGGCATGGTGGATCTCCTAAAATAATAAATATTAAAAACTTTTTATTAAATTCGCTGCTTGCCGTTAACCTTAAACACCAGCGTTCTTAGTAAATTGCTTTCAGGGCTGAGTATATTATTTCACTGTGTGAAAAAAATTGACCCAGATCAGTTACCCAAAAAGAATTAACCAGAAAGTAGTAAGGCAATCGCAAAAATGAACTTAAGAGCATGATTTATATAGATTAAACTCACACTTTTCGTTCGCGCAAAAAACAAGCAAACAGACAACTTTTTTCTACATAGCGTAATAAACTGTAAAAAAGTTTCATTTTTAGTCCGTTAAATTACATGTATACAGCTATATTCGTGCTACTGAGAGTATATCCATAGCGTTGTACGGGCTAGATTCTGACATAATTTTTATTAATTTCGTGCGTCGGTTAACAGTTACTCAATAATAAATTACAAAATGAAACACTACCAACTATCTTGCAGCAAGCTTAAAACAAAAGTGAGATTCAATTAGTTTTTCTAAAAAGAATCACCCATTTCAAGTTAGTTTTTTTCATTCGCGTAAATTGATTTTGTCCCTTACATTACGCGCCTAAACTATTCACAGATCAACCCTTCAACCTTAAGTACGCTAACTGGAGATCGCTCTCATGCAAGGCTTAGAACTCGCAATTTTTATGCAATTCTTCCTTGGGCTTGTTGCTGCCGTAAACCCAATCGGCATCATGCCTGTTTTTGTTTCTCTTACTGCTCATATGCCGCCAGAAGAGAGGAACAGGACAGCCTTACAAGCAAATATTGCTGTTGCCGTGATCTTGATTATGTCACTTGTTGCAGGGCAAATGCTTCTTGATATGTTTAGCATCTCGTTGGATTCATTCCGCGTTGCTGGTGGCTTACTGTTATTGAGCATCGCATTTTCGATGATGAGCGGTAAGCTCGGTGAAGATAAGCAGAACAAACAAGAGAAGTCTGAATACATCAGCAAAGAGCAGATCGGCGTTGTTCCACTTGCTATGCCGCTAATGGCAGGCCCAGGTGCAATCAGCTCGACCATTGTTTATGGTTCTCGCTACCCTGCTGCTATTGATACGGTCGGCATCGGCATTAGCATCATCGCATTCGCAACGTGCTCTTGGCTTTTGTTCCGTTCAGCGCCGGTTATCGTTCGCTTTTTAGGTCAAACGGGTATCAACGTGATCACTCGTATCATGGGTCTGATTCTTGGCGCATTGGGCATCGAGTTCATCGCCAATGGCCTACGTAATCTGTTCCCAGGCTTGGCATAACGTTTAACAACATTTCGGTTGCTCTATAAAGGGCAACAATATTGAAATATAGATGAGGCGAGTAAAGCAATTGGGCTTTCACTCGCCTCGTTATTATGAAGCTTGTATAATGACTGTTAATGCATTTAACAGAAGACGAACCTCTCCTTATGTCACGCAAGCCACTCAAGCATCATTTGTACGTCATTATCTTTGGTACTCACACGCCAGCCGGACGTGCATTTGATATAACTCTGATCGTTGCAATCTTGGCTTCGCTGTTGGTTCTGATCTTAGAATCCATCCCTAATGTGATGACCGAATGGTCACAACAGCTGCGTTATATCGAATACACCTTCACTGCACTCTTCACTCTTGAGTATTTGTTAAGGCTCTATTGCTCCCCAAAGCCAAAATCTTACGCCACCAGTTTTTATGGTGTCGTTGACCTATTGGCGATTCTTCCGACCTACCTAGCAATCATCTTCCCAGGCGCTTCATTTATGGGTGTGGTGAGACTGCTGCGTGTGATGCGTATCTTCCGAATTCTAAAGCTGGTTCGCTACCTGCAAGATTCCAATATTCTGTTGCGCTCACTATTAATGGCACGACGAAAGATACTGATCTTCTTTAGCACCGTCGGCATCTTGGTGGTTATCTTTGGCGCCTTGATCTTTGTTATTGAAGGTCCTGACAATGGCTTCACCAGTATTCCTCACAGTATCTATTGGGCCATCGTGACTATCACTACGGTAGGTTATGGTGACATGGTGCCGCAGACCGCGCTTGGTAAAGCCATAGCATCACTGACCATGCTATTGGGTTACTCTATCTTAGCAGTGCCAACCGGGATCATTACTGCAGAACTCAGTAATGAGATGAACTCGCACAAAGAATTGGTTAAGTGCCCGAACTGTAACCGAGCGGGTCATGATTCAGACGCCATGTATTGCAAGCACTGTGCTAGCGAATTAGCGGATCCAGACAAGCGTGTCGTCACCGACGAGAAATAAAAGCAGACACGAGATTCGAGTAGCGAGATGCGAAGAGATTTAAGGGCAGTTTCGAGGGCCGAATAACGAGGTAGCAATAAACTAAAAAGGGTTGACGTTTGTCGTCAACCCTTTCGGTTTATCAGCTAATAGAATTTAAGCAATCTTGCCTATTACGCTTTCTCAGCAAGGATAATGCGCAGAGTACGACGTAGTGGTTCTGCAGCACCCCAAAGTAGTTGGTCACCAACCGTGAAGGCGTTTAGGAAGTCGTTACCCATCGACATCTTACGCAGACGACCGACAGGTACAGACATTGTGCCTGTTACTTTCGCTGGTGTTAGCTCCTGTGCCGTGATGTCGCGGTCATTAGGAATCACTTTAACCCAATCATTGTGCGTTGCGATGATCTCTTCGATCTCGTCCATTGGCACGTCTTGCTTAAGCTTGATCGTTAGTGCTTGAGCGTGACAACGCATTGCACCGATTCGTACACAAGTACCATCAATTGGGATTGGCTGACCATCTAGACCAAGAATCTTGTTCGCTTCAACACCGGCTTTCCACTCTTCTTTACTCTGACCGTTTTCACGCTTCACATCGATCCAAGGAATCAGTGAGCCTGCAAGCGGAGCACCAAATTGGTCTGTTGGGAATGAAGATGAACGAATCGTATCAGCCACTTTCTTATCGATATCAAGAATTGAGCTTGAAGGGTTTGCTAACTCAGAACTTACGCTGTCGTTGATCACACCCATTTGTGAGATCAGCTCACGCATGTTCTTAGCACCCGCACCAGAAGCTGCTTGGTAAGTCATGGCACTCATCCACTCAACCATGCCTTTCTCGTACAGACCACCTAGAGCCATAAGCATTAAGCTCACAGTACAGTTACCGCCAACGAACGTGTTGGTGCCGCTGTGAATGCCTTGCTGGATTTGAGCCAAGTTAACAGGATCAAGAGTGATGATTGAATCAGCATCCATACGCAGAGTAGATGCTGCATCAATCCAGTAACCTTTCCAACCTGCTTGACGCAGTGCTGGGTATACTTTTGATGTGTAATCGCCGCCTTGACAGGTAATCACAGCATCAAGCTGTTTTAGGCTATCAATATCAAAAGCGTCTTGAAGTAGACCCGCATCTTTACCACCTAAAACAGGGGCAGGAATACCAATCTGAGATGTGCTGTAATAAACAGGCTCAATCAAGTCGAAGTCTTTCTCTTCAACCATACGTTGCATCAGTACAGAACCAACCATACCGCGCCAACCAACTAGACCTACTCTCATCGCTCACTCTCCATGTATAAATTAAAAATTGCTCTCCCCCATCTATAAGTTTTTCAGAAACAGAACTCAAGTGCTTTTTGTCAAAAAGTGTAACTTTTTCGTTTCTTTTAAGTGAACGTAATGAATCGTGCAGTTATCTCTGTATCGACATTCCATCTCCACCTCATTGATTAAGCGTCCATTATCGTCAAATTCAAACATTTACATCGCCAAAGTCGATTCAATCGACGCTCATCACAAACAGTAAATCCATCTTTTAAACCAAGGTTAATCAGAGTTTTATTTTACAAAACGAAAACAACGTGCGACAGATTTCAACATGTAACAATCATGAATGTGACAAAAATTTAGATTATGAAACCACAATTGATTGAGTTAACAGTCAAATATCACAAATTGGGCGTATTTTTTCGATATAATAAACTAATTACTGTAGTGTCCGTTTTGCACCACGCACTATAACGAAGCACTATAAATGCTCGAAATCACAAGAGGCTTTTATGAAGCAGAGTAAAACTCGCCTACCGAACCTATTGCAGGTATTCATCGCGTTAGGACTATTTCTATCCCTTGCTTTTTCCTTTACTGCAAAACTTGACCTTCCAATTCAACTTGCCTTGTATATTGGCTGGTTCATTATCATGGTTCTTGGTATTCGTCTTGGACACCAATACAAAGACTTAGAAAAAGCAGCACTCAAAGGAATATCCAATGGCTTAGGCGCGGTTTTAATACTTTTAGCCGTTGGCGCTCTTGTTGGTACTTGGATCTCAGGCGGGATCGTACCTACTATCATTTACTATGGTCTGAAAGCTATCCACCCTTCTATCTTCCTTTTAGCGACCATGATCATCTGTTCTCTAACTGCATTGGCGACCGGTACTTCTTGGGGTGCTGCGGGTACAGCAGGTATCGCGATGATGGGTATCGGCCAAGGCCTAGGTGTTCCAGCACCGATTACTGCAGGTGCCGTGCTGTCAGGCTGTTACTTCGGTGACAAGATGTCTCCTCTTTCTGATTCAGTGATTCTGGCTTCTTCAATGTCTGGTGTTGAAGTGGTTGAACACATCAAGGGCATGCTTCCAGTTGCGTTAATCAGCTACGTGATTACAGGCATCATGTTTACTGCGTTTGGTTTCCACTACGCGGGCAACGTTGACATGAGCCAAGTAGACTCTGTAATCAAAGCAATGGAAGTTCAGTTCTACATCACGCCTTACTCATTCGTTCCGGTACTTATCGTGCTTGGTCTGTTGGCTTTCCGTATGCCTTCATTCCCGGTCATCAGTTTTGGTTCTCTGCTGGGTATTATCTGGGCAGTCATGATCCAAGATATCGACTTCCTAACGGCATTCAACACGGCTTGGGCACCGTTCTCAATCTCATCTGGCGTAGAGTTTATTGATTCGATTCTTAACCGTGGCGGCATGTCTTCAATGCTGGGTTCAGTTGCGGTTATCGTATTTGGTCTAGGTTTTGGTGGCTTACTGGATAAAGTGGGCGTACTAGAGACAATCGCTAAGGTGTTTGAGCGCCGCGTAAACAGCGCAGGTTCACTAGCGACGAGCACAATTGGTACGGCTTTCATGGGTAACGTATTCGGTTCTGCAATGTACGTATCGTTAATCCTTACACCAAAAATCTGTGCGAAAAACTACGACCGTTTAGGCTACAAACGTAAGAACCTATCGCGTAATGCTGAGTTTGGTGGCACGTTAACGTCGGGTATGGTTCCCTGGAGTGATAACGGTATCTACATGGCGAGTATTCTTGGTGTTGCGACGCTGTCTTACGCACCCTTCATGTGGTTAAGCTTCATCTGTATCATCGTGACTATCGTGACATCTTACATAGGTTGGTTCGTTGATAAGTGTGAACCAACAGCACCAGCGTTTGAAGCTGAAGAAGCGACCGAGTTAAGCAAGCAACAAGCTTAAGTTCAGGAGCTAACGCTTTCGAACGTAACTCAAAACGTTAATGGATAAATGCAAAAAGAGCGCCCTAGAGCGCTCTTTTTTGATCTGCTGATTTACTTATTTATCTATTTATTGGCGGTTCGTTTACCCAACCAGTAACCGATGCCTAACGGTGCAAAGAACACTACTAAGATAAACAGGATGAAGTAGATAATCACACCTTTGATTAACTCCATTAGCTTATCAATCGCCAGTACCACCACCTCTTGAGAGACGCGATCAAGGTCTTGCGTGAACAGTTCTCTTTCTGAAGTCACAATGCCGGCAATCTCGATGCGCTCTTTCGCAATCATCTCTACTAGAGCTTCTCTCTCACGTGTCACCATTTTTTCTAATGCCACACGTTCATCACTCAGCATCGCTAATTTTTGGTCGGTTTTATCACTGAGGTCGTTGAGCAATGGCTGCATTTCTGTCGACATAATAGAGGCTAGCGTTTGCATGTATTCTGGGTTGTTCTCAATAAAGTCTTGCATGCTTGCTGATGTTTGACGAAGGCTTTCTAGCGTCATCGATAGGTCTTCACCCGTTAGCGAGCTATTCAATGCAACCAACTCAGCTTTCCACGTCATCAGTTTCGGTGTCTGGTCAGCCATTAAGCTTAAGCGGTCTGATGCATCGCTCATTGCTTCTGGCATGGTGCCTAAACTCTGGACGATTTGCGACTCGTCTTTACCAAGGTAACTTAGCCATTCACGGTAAGCAGGCGTGCTTCTGAATGTGAGATCTTTAAATGGGTGGCTAGCGGCAAACTGAGCAACGAACGCTTTGCTTTTTTTGAAATCACTGGAGTTCAATACACCCTTTGCCAGCTTCTCGGCTTCTTGATCAAGAAAACGAGCGGTCTCTACTGCATCATCCGTCGCGAATAGGTCCGCGCCGTCGCCTTGGCTATAAAACTGATTCATTTGGGCAGTGAAAACCCACGAGTCAATTAACGCAGACATAGGGGAAGTTTGGTAAGCCGCTTGTTGTAAGCCCTGCTCTGCATGGATCTTCCAAAGCAACACATAAGATTGATGTAAGGTGTCATCAGCAGGGTAAGATTGCGCGATGAGATCGGCCGAATCTTCTACTCGTGTAAAGAACATCTTGGCGTATTCACGCGTCATGAGCCGAGCATTTAACTCTTGTTGAGTGAGAGGCGTCGTTTGACTATCTAACTTAACTTCTAAGAGAGAACAACCACTTAGCACAATGCTAAGCACCAACACCATCCAACTTCGACTCGAAACTCGTAACATATAAACCTCTGACAAAGACTAAGGGCGCTGATTGTATGAGCGCTTCGTCAGAGTATTGTCAAAAATCCTGTAAAAGTTAACGCTGACTGTCTAAATATTCATGAGCAGAATCCACAGAGGCTTTTATAGCCTGCTCTAGTTCAGCTAAATCATGTTCACTGATCGCACTGGACTGCTTCATTGTCATTTCAATGGTTGCGGCAATGATGGCTAACCGAGACGCTTTAATACTGCCAGCCACGCCTTTTAAGCTATGTACAATGCGAGCCGCGGAGGTTTCATCTTTAGTCAACAAAGACTTAAACTTCTCGTAGTCACCTGCGTGGTCTTGTACAAACACACCAAGCAAGAGTTCGACAGACTCAGCATCACCATCGAGCGTTTCTAACATGTCTTCGATATCAATCGCAGGCTTTGAATCTGTGACACTGGCAACGTGTTTCTCTACTACTGGCGCCTGTTCAGGGACTTGCTGAATAGAGTATTGCGGTACAACGGGTTGGCTTGTAACGTTAACGCTCTGCGGAGGTTGAGAGTCGGAAGACTGGCGCGTTGGCCTGTTCTCGGATACATAAGCGTCACTATCTGCTTGTTTCACTGCTGAGGAAACAACATCGCTATAAGAAGCGTCTTCCTTACTTGAATTAATTTCTAGTTCAGAGCTGAGTTCTTGGTCTGCTTCTTTCATCGTTTTTGTGGACCTAACGCCCCAAAACACTATCCCGCTCATCGCCACCAAGCTTAAGCCTAGCATCACCAACAATAGGTTGAATTGACGATCATGGAACTCAGCTTCGAGTTTTATGATCTGTTCATTTACTGAGTTTTTCTTAATCTTATCAACCAAATAGTTAAGCTGAGCGTAATCACTCAACAATGCTGACGCATCAGCCAGTAGTTGTTGGAGTGCATCTTGTTCTTCGTTTTCTAAGGAATAAGATTTTTCTAGAATGGAATCAAAGGCGCGATAAGTCGCTGACGAACTTTGATTTTCAGAATACATGGCTTCAAATACCACAACACCGAATTCGTTGAGGAGCGGTTTTAGCTGAGGGGAAAGCTCTTTATCAGCACGCAAGATCTTAATGTTATCAACGATGTCTTGAACTTGGCTTTCTATTGGAATGAACTCATCGAACTTTTCTAGGAACTGATCAGCTACGTACAACAGTTGGTTGACATCAGGACGAAACAAGGCGTGTTGGAAATCAGATTCAATCTGCAGTCGGATCGAATAAACCAACTGAGCATCGAGTGCGAGATCATTGATACGAGAGACTCGAAGCGGTTCTGAGAAATAAAGCGATTGCCTCAATTCGTTGACTCGAATACCGAGCTCTTCGATTTGAGCTAGAGAATTGGTGTAGGAACGGCTTAGATTA
The DNA here is from genome assembly GCF_041469125.1 of Vibrio sp. 10N.286.51.E5. Taxonomy (NCBI): domain Bacteria; kingdom Pseudomonadati; phylum Pseudomonadota; class Gammaproteobacteria; order Vibrionales; family Vibrionaceae; genus Vibrio; species Vibrio sp. 10N.286.51.E5. Next base: position 18,027 of record NZ_JBFRJZ010000047.1, read on the forward strand.
AGAAGAGCCAATGAAGGAAGTAACCACAGAGCCAAGAGCACAACCAAAAAGGTGGCTGGTTTTTTAAAGCGTTTGGGCTTTGCTACTGATTGTTCCATCTATATTCCTTGTGCGTGTTAACTTGAAGCCATGACCGTAGCTAAAAGATTAAGCACAAAATAAGCGACAACGTCCTGCTGCCGCTTTTATCCGTTAACTTCGGACTATGACTTATTGCGAGTCAGTTGGTCACGTAAGTTCGGTGGAGTGCCTTTAATCGTTAGCGTGTCTGTCTCCGGATCGTAAAAGATACGTTCGCCTAGAAGCAGACTATCAAAACTAACATTCAAACCGCCACCAGCACCAACAAATTTTGTTAGTTTACGCATAGTTGCGCGATCGGCTGGGAAGCTGTCTTCTAACTCGTAGCCTTGCTCACTAGTATAGTCAAAGAAGCTTGTGCCATCTGTGCTTGCTGGCAACTCACCAGAAAGTTCACGAACTTGTACTTCATCGCCCGCTTTAAGCTGCTCGTTACAGTAATCCGCAACCTGCTTTTTGTAGCTGATCGCTTCTTCTTTCTCTAATTTCGAGTCAGAAACGAAGTCTTCTACCGCTTGCATCAGTACTTGGTTCTGCTGTTTCGCATCCAAACCAACTTCAGCTTGTAAGAAATCTAAGAAGAAATCCGCGACTTTACGGCCAACACGTCCTTTAATGTAAGTTAAGTAACGGTTTGATTCTTTATCAGTCTCATAAGTTGAAAGGTCTAGACGAGCCGCGATATCCATTTTTGAGATATCAAGGTAGTCAGTCGCACTAATATCAAGCCCTTCAGTTACCTTTAGGCTTTGGTTTGAAGGCAATAAACCAATGAAAAGGTAATCTGTTGCAAGTGACTGATATTCAGCCATTACCAAGATACCTTCGTCAGCGAATGGGTACTTTGATAGTTCGTCTTTTAGACGTTGCGCACTCTTTTGAGAAAAATCGTAAAAGTTTGTCTCACCAGCACGAAGTTGATGCAACCACTGCTGGAATTCGCTGTCAGATTTGAAAGAACCAAACCCTTTGCCTGCTTTTGAATTAAAAACACGGTGAAGTTCAGCAACTAGGCTTTCAGATGAAGCATCGTTTTCTAGAGATTCAGCACGATAGTTAACAATCAGCTCATCCTGATCGTTCTTGCTCAGCTGGTGTAAAATTACGTTGGAAAGGTGAAGGCTCATAGTGAAAATATTACCGTTCAGGTTTCAGTTGTCGTGCATAGTAGGTTATCATAAGCCGCTTTTACTATCATTATTAGAGTCCTTATGCCGATTATATCTAAATACACAGATGATCAAGTTGAAAAAATCCTAGCTGAAGTAGGTGCTGTACTAACTAAGCACAAAGCTTCGCCAGAACTTTCACTGATGATCGCTGGAAATATCGCAACCAATGTCTTAAATCAGAATGTTGCTGCTTCACAACGCAAAGGAATTGCTGAAAAATTTGCCGAGGCTTTAATTTCTTCTCTTGAAGATAAAAAGCCTCACTAAATTTGATTGACGGATAAAAGAATTATAAATGGTAGACAGCGCAAACTCATATAGCGATCGTGTATCTCGACTGGTTGGTTGGGGTCACTGGTTTGCATTTTTCAACATCATTGCTGCGATGTTGATTGGTACTCGTTATATTACTCAATCTGCTTGGCCAGAAACCTTGCTAGGCCAATTCTATTTGGCTGCATCGTGGGTTGGTCATTTTGGCTTTTTAGTGTTCGCGCTCTATCTATTAGTGCTGTTCCCGCTCACTTTTATTCTTCCGTCGAGGAAGTTATTACGTTTGGTTGCCGTTATCTTCGCGACCATAGGTTTAACTGTCCTACTGATTGATACCCAAACGTATCAAAATATAAACCTCCACCTGACGCCTGTCGTGTGGGAGGTTTTATTCAGTGGAGAGGAATCTGCATTCACGTCTGATTTGCAGCACCTCTTCATTGTTATGCCGCTTATCTTCTTGCTGCAACTCGGTCTATCTGAGTGGGTTTGGCGTAAGCAGCGTAAACTGTCTCATAAACACATTGGCCGTCCGATTACTGCCGTCTTCTTCTTGTGTTTCATCAGCAGCCACTTGACCTACATGTGGGCTGATGCGTACTTCTATAACCCAATTACTAGCCAGAAAGCGAACTTCCCACTGTCTTACCCTATGACAGCGAAAAGCTTTATGGAAAAACATGGCCTATTAGACCGTGAAGAGTACCTTGAGCGTTTAGAAGCGAACAAAGAGAATGTAAACCTAGTTAGCTACCCGCTAGAAAAAATTCAATACAACCGCCGCAGTGATGATCTTAATATCCTGATGGTGAGTGTGAACAACCTTCGCTCTGACGCACTTAATGCGACGGCGATGCCAAACAGCTATGCCTACGCGCAACAGTCGATCAACTTCACCAACCACTACAGTTCAAGTAACGATATGTTCGGTATTTTTGGCTTGTTCTACGGCCTACCGAGCAGCTACGCAAGCAGCATTGAAGCTCAGGGGTCAAGCGCAGTATTGCTCGATGTTTTAGAGAATCACGATTACAAGTTCGCTGCTTTCAGTGGCGACAACTTTAGCGATGCACTTTACTCGGATATTATCTTCCGAGGCCGTGATGTGATGCCAGAGCAAGCAACTTATGATGACCAGAGTGCCATAAAAGCTTGGTCTAACTGGATTCAATCACCGCAAGCTAAACGCCCTTGGTTTAACTTTATTGAATTAACCACACTGGATAACTTCGCCAGCTACGATTCAAGTTCAGAGTCGGACTCTACGCTAACGACAGCAGAGCGTTTTGCAGCAGACTATCAAAAGTCGGCGACAGCGGCCGATGCTCAGCTAGCAACTATCTACGCTGAACTGGAACGCTTAGAGCTTGCCGATAACACGGTGGTTATCATTACCTCTAACCACGGTACTGAGTTTAACGAAACCAAAACCAACAGCTGGGGTGCAAACTCCAACTACAGTCGTTATCAGTTACAAGTACCACTGTTTATCAGCTGGCCTGGCAAGTCTGCTTCTGAATACACCCACCGTTCTAGTCATCTAGACGTGTCAGTAACACTGATGCAAGAGCTATTGGGTGTATCTTCGAACCCAACAGATTTCAGTAGTGGTCGCAGCCTGTTTAATGAACGTAACAGAAAGTGGATTCTCGCGGGCGACTCTCGTGAACTTGCTCTTGTTACTGACCAGCAAACAACGGTGTTGGATAAATTTGGTAACTACAAATTGTACGACCAAAATTACAAGCGCCTGAAAAACGTAAGCCCTCGCTTACCTGTGTTGATGCAAGGCCTGACAGAGCTACAGCGTTTCTACACAAAAAATGACTAAATAATCAGCAAACAGCAAAGGGAAGCCAATGGCTTCCCTTTTTTATTGCCGTGAATGATTAGAAAACAAGCAACAAAACAAAATTATGAAAATTAAGGGTTTACAAGATCCTCCACCCCTTATATTATTCACGCCACTGGAGGGATGGCTGAGTGGTCGAAAGCACCGGTCTTGAAAACCGGCAACCGTTAATAGCGGTTCTAGGGTTCAAATCCCTATCCCTCCACCACTTTAAAGAAAGCCGCTGAGAAATCAGCGGCTTTTTTGCATCTGAAGCTTTTTAAAATATAAAGCTCATCTAACAAAACTCTCTACAGTCCCAGTTTCAAACCCATTCACTTTATACCTAGTTTTAAATTCCGATCTCACCGTTCTAAACTAAAAGTTCATGCGCCTAAGCCACTCCCCTCATAACTTTACCTGCAAGCCAATTAGATACTTTCTTTTTTAATAGCACAGAAACACTTCACGTATAACAAAAGTTGGGAATACTTGGCTTATTGAATATTAGATTTTGTCGGCTTCTTAATAAACCGAACAATAAATAATCATTCAGAACAAAAACACCAAAAAGCGTTCATAAAAAAAGCAGTCAGTTAATAAGGGTATTTACAAGCGAAAGCCACCCTTATATCATACGCGCCATTGGAGGGATGGCTGAGTGGTCGAAAGCACCGGTCTTGAAAACCGGCAACCGTTAATAGCGGTTCTAGGGTTCAAATCCCTATCCCTCCACCACTTTAAAGAAAGCCGCTGAGAAATCAGCGGCTTTTTTGTATCTGGCGTTTGCGTAAAGAACTTACGTATTTTCCACTACGCCACCTTTCGGCTCACTTCAAAACGCCCAATCAATTGGTCTAAACGGCTCAATGCATTGCCCATCAAGGACACTCGACGTGCGAGTTGCTTAGTAGACAGTTGTAAGTCAGATATTGAACGTTGGGCTTTATCTGCCGTTTGTCCATTTTTCTGACTGTTTTCATCTAAGTTAGACATCGTGGTAAAGAGGTCACTCACCGCTGATTGAATTTGCTCACTGCGAGCATTTGAGTCGACTGTTAAGTTTCCTTTACTCACATTCTCGACACCTCGCTCCATGGACTCAACAGCACTGCGAGACTTACTATGCAGCTCTTTCATTAGGTCACTAATATGGTTAGCAGCTTGTGAAGTTCGGTCAGCCAGAGTTCTTACTTCAGAAGCGACGACAGAGAACCCTCTCCCGTGTTCACCTGCTCTTGCCGACTCAATGGCCGCATTCAAGGCCAAAAGGTTAGTCTGCGCGGTAATGTCAGTAATGATATCTATAATGTCAGACACCTTAGTCATTTCATTATTCACCTCATTCACGCTATGCGCCGAGCTTTCTACGATATTGCGAACAATCTCCATGCCTTCGACGGACTGATTGTACTCCTTCTCTGCGCTCAGGACGGCTTGTTTCATCACCGTGTCCATTTGCGTTGCTGAGACACTCGCATGAGTAATTTCGCTCTGTTGATACTGACTCAACTGAAGCATATTGCTTAACGCTTGTGATGCATCATCACTGGTTTGCTTCATCACGACACTGCGACGAAACATCGATTCCGAAACCTCTCTAACTTCGTGACTCGCATGGATCAACTCACTCACCGTGTTATCTAAATTGTCGATAAAACTGTTAGTCCAGCGCCCTAAGTTGCCAAGTTCATTATGACTGAATGTGGTGGGATCAAGTCTCCGACTTAAGTTGCCATCACCTTCAGCTAAGGTCTGCATTACCCCGGTCATTTCATGAATCTTCTTCGCTAGTGGTTTGGCGCTAACTAAACGGAATAAGCCCAATGAAAGCAACGCGCAAGCGAACATAATGCCACTCTGCATAAAAGGTGTGAGTGTATAAAGGTTGGCAAACAGTAATGGAACAAATAGAGGCAGTAGCATGCAGCTGATAAAGTGCTTAGATAAGGTATAACTTAGACTTCGGTCTCTGTAGACCTCTTCTAAATCGGACTCACACATCATGCCAAAGGTATCTGGTGAACCATCCAATTGAAAAGTGATACCTTTGCCAATAACGGGTATGTGGCGATAGTCGGAATACCCGGGATAACCTATAAACAGGTTACCGCCATTTTTAATGGTTTCTCTTACGCCTGGATGAAGCTGGTTAGTGGCTGGGTCCGTAAAGCGAATTTCAAATTCGGTGTGCTGCTGGATCTTAACCGTTCCCCAATCAGTATGAATCCCTTGCTTTAAGTTCTCGCCGTGTGAAAAGGTATTATCTTCAAAGCGAGAACGAGAGAGCGCAACACCCGGCTGAGTATGAGGATCATGAATGGAATCGACCATAAAGATATAATTATCACCCGACTCGCTATAAATATGCCCCGCTTCTCTTTGAATAATGTCACCAATAACATCATTTGGAACACGACCACATAGGAATTGTTGTGGCCCTTCATCCCGAGAAAAGGGGACATAAAACATCAGCGTCACTTGGTCATGAAACGATGAACTCGAGGCCCCTACGTTCAACGTGCGTTGATCCATATACGGCCCATGAAGATAACGCTTTGAAGCCCCTTCAACTAAAGCCTTCTTGTCTCCAAGATTAACCCCGACATGCTCATGATAACTCGATGCTTGTGCGATCCCCTTAGCATCGACGATCGCCAACTCAGAAAAATCCGTACTGCGTTTAAGAAGGCTAGCTAACGTCCCCTGAGCTTGTTCTTCCGTTCGACTTGCTAAATAAACCGCAGAGTCTTCTAAAAAATCCCATTGATTCTTGACCCAGTTATGCAGAAGTTGAACTCGCGTGTGAGCAATACTTTCAAAAGCTTGTTCAAGCTCTTCCGTCCTACTTCGATTGAGGAAACAAGCTCTGCGCATAGCCAGTTTTCCTGTTGCTCCAAACCAATTAAGCCAACTACGTTCCTTGTCCGTCAGGTTCATTTTTATCCCTTGTGTTTTTATAGACACATGGGTAAAGCAATTTACAGACCACAATTAATCACACAAATACGTAACTAATTAATAAAAAAGCACTTTATATGAATCACAATGGTGCAACCGTGTCTTTTATGGTGCAAGATACGCTTATTTCACACCATCATTTCAATGAGCTATCAGGCGCTAATTTGAGAGGTTAACCGTAAACATGATAAGCCGCTTTTAACAGCTGCATGTGAATCGGCGCCAAATCTTGATGTTGAGTTCGATATCCGCCACCGACTACGCATGCCATCGGAATAGACTCTGATTTCGCTAATTCAATCATGAAACAGTCGCGCTCAAATATCCCTTGTGTCGAAACATTCAAGTAACCCAATTCATCGTCTTGATGGATATCGATCCCCGCATCATAAATAATCAGATCAGGTTGATGGTGAGCAATCGCTAACTTAGTGACTTGTTCAAAACAACGTAAGAACTCTTCATCTTCTGTTTCACGACTTAACGGCACATCTAAATCAGACAACGGTTTTCGTGCAGGGAAGTTTTTGTCGCAGTGGAACGACAAAGTAATGATGTCGTCATTCTCTTGGCAAAGAGTTGCTGTGCCATCGCCATGATGAACATCGCTGTCGACGATAAGCACTTTATCGATATGTTCAAAGGTCAGCGCATGTTTTGCCGCTAACACCAGATCGTTCAACAAACAAAAGCCACTACCAAAATCATGATGCGCGTGATGATAACCACCACTCAAATGAATCGCTAAACCACTCTCTATTGCCATTTCAGCGGCCAAGCAGGTTCCACCACTTGAGTAGAGTGTTCTTTCGATAAGTTGCTCACTCCAAGGGAAACCGATGCGTCTCATCTTTGCTGCAGGCAAATTACCAGATACAAGCAAATCGACATATTCACTATCGTGTACCTGCTTTACTTGTTCTATCGAAACAGGCATTGGCTGGAACATTTCGAATGCATTACCCCATTGTGGATCGCTATCCATTAGCGCCTCAACAGCACTATGCAACAACTGATATTTGTTGATTGGATAACGATGACCTTCTGGTAAAGGTAACTGCGAATAGATTGGGTGGTAAATTAAAGGAATCATAATCAGGTTAATTGCGTATCTTTCTCAAAATCATAACAGTCTCAGCCTAGGCGACAACCTTAATTAATGATAATAGTTATCATTAACTTAATTTTCAAAAAGAGACAGCAATGAAAAACGTAATACTCATCTTTGGGGTGATCTGCGGCTCAGCGGCAGCAGTAATGATTTTTGTAGGAATGCTAATGGCCAGTTGGTGGAGCGTTGATTTTCTCGTGTTAAGCCATCAAACTTAACTAATTGAACTGAAAAGGAATCACCATGAGCGTTATTTTTATTACTGGAGCGAACCGCGGCATTGGCTTAAGCCTGACTCGACAATACTTGGAAAGTAATCACAAGGTTTACGCGACTTATCGTGATGACAATTCAGCAAGAGAACTGCTCTCACTCGCAGACCACAACACCAACCTTACCTGTATTCAATTAGAGATAACCGATTACCAAGCAGTAAGCCAACTCCCTTCGCAAATAGAGTCGATTGATATCTTGATCAACAACGCTGGCTACTATGGCCCTAAAGGCTACGGGCTGGGTAATACCGATGTTGAAGAGTGGCGTCGTGTATTCGAAGTCAACACCATCGCTCCACTAAAGCTTGTCGAAACACTATTGCCTTTACTCAAAGACAGCGATATCAAAAAGGTCGCTTGTTTATCCTCTAGAGTCGGCAGTATGTCAGAGAACACCTCAGGCGGCGGTTACATCTATCGCTCCTCTAAAGCCGCTCTAAACTCCGTGGTGAAAAGCCTAAGCAACGACTTAACCGATGATGGCTTTACGGTGTTAGCACTGCATCCAGGTTGGGTGCAGACTGAAATGGGTGGCCCTAATGCTCTGATCGACACCGACACTTCAGCTTCCGGCCTGATTGAAGTCATCGAGTCAGCGAATACCGAAGTGAGTGGTCACTTCTTCAATTTCGATGGCAGCGAAATTGACTGGTAATCCACAGATGAATGCAGGGCATCTCTCAAACCTAGTTAAGCACTCAACGCTGTTTTGTCTAACAGTGATGCTAGCTGGCTGTTTCAGTGATGGCCCCGGCGACTTGTTCGACGACTATCAAACAAAGATAGCCAGAGTACAAGATGCTGACGAGATAATAGAGGAATGGGAATTTGAAAGCCTACCGAGAAAACGAGAACTGCTGCTTGACGTGCCCTCACTCTCTATCGGCCTCATCGACAGCTACCAGCTTCGTCAGTGTGGATTGTTCAATCTGATTGCAGAAAGAAATTCGGTTCTGGGCAAGGTCGCGGATGAGTTTCGTAATTACGATTATCAAGTCGCGCTACTTGAAGGCGTGGGCAAGTGTTTATCCAGTAATGAATTAGACCCAGAGATCGTAGAATTACTAAGAGAAATTGAGCAACAGAAACTCGCACAGTTTCCACTGCATCAATGGAATCTCATCTATGCCAGCGATGCTATGCAGTCACAAATGCGGGGTAGTCAGTGGTTACGCGCTGATATAGGCGATCAGGTACGACAAACCAGTGATGCGTTAGAACACGTCAATCAAGCGTTAAACACATCGCTCGTTTCCGGCAAAACCACTGAGGTTCAAGAAGTATTAGAGAAGAGTTCGACCCTTGGGGATTTATACTACTCGCTCGCTCGGGCGTCAGTTGAGCTTGATACCATCACCAAACAGCTGACAACTTTTGATGACAAGATCATCTGTGGTAAACAACGAGACACCACTAAGTTCCGCTATCTCAACAATGTGTTCGAGCAACAATACATAGGTAAGGTTCAGCCTTACATGGCGCAACTGGATGGCTACTATCAGCACATAGCCCCGCAACTAGGAATGTTTGACGCGCAACCTGAACTGCACAGTTATTACTTTCCCATCCAAGATGCACATCAAGCCTTTCGATCATCCACTCGTCGCCATGTTGACTATTGGCAGCAACTGTTTAAACGTTGTGGCCGTAAAGTCGGTCGCTAATCCTAACCTCAATAAGTCTTAGCTTTTAGTGCTCTTTTTAGCGGAAGTACCTTTCTTAGCATACGTACCTGTCTTGGCGTAAGACTTCTTCGCCCCACCGCCTTTACGGCGTTTGAAGGCAGGTCTCTCGACTTTAGGAAGGTGGCGGAGTGATTCAGGAACTTCTCCCGTTTTTACTTTACCCATTAAACCATCAATCTTGCTTTCTAACGCTTGCATGAAAGGCTGATACGCTTGATTTCGTTCTGCCATGCCTTGCAGCTGGTGCTCCCAATGTGCCGTCATGTCTGGGAAGGTAGAATCCTCAGGTAAGGCATGAATCAAGCCTCTGCCCGCAGGGCTACTGTGAATACTCTTACCTTGGCGCGTTAGCAGCTGCCTTTTGAATAGAGTATCTAGAATACCCGCACGGGTTGCTTCTGTGCCAAGGCCATCGGTTTCTTTCAAAATGGCTTTGAGATCTTTGTTCGCAACAAAACGCGCGATACCTGTCATCGCTTGAAGCAATGTCGCTTCCGTGAAGTGTTTTGGTGGCTCAGTTTTCTTATCACCAATCACGCCTTCACGGCACGTCAACACCGTACCTTTATCCAATGGAGGAACCGTATCCGTGCCATCCCCTTTTTCTTCGGTATCCGTTTTACCCATCAACACCTTCCAACCCGGGTTGATAAGCTGACGCCCTTTTGCGATGAACACGCCACCAGCGATATCAAAGACCAGCTTAGCATCAGCAAAAACCGCAGGTGGGTAAAACTGCATTAGATACTGACGAGCGATTTGCTGATAGATTTTCATCTCGTTGGCAGACAGGCCGTTCACCGATGACTTCTTCGGAGTAGGAATAATCGCGTGGTGAGCATCGACCTTACTGTCGTTCCATGCTTTTGATTTAAGAGAAAGGTCCGCACCTTGATCGCCACTTTGCAGCTCTTTCGCATTGTTAGCGATAGCATCAACGATCGATTCTCGCTGCGAGTAGTGCTCTTTAGGTAGATAGCGGCTATCAGAACGTGGGTAAGTGATGAGTTTGTGTTTCTCGTACAATGACTGACACGTATCTAACACCTGTTGAGCACTCATACCAAAACGCTTAGACGCATCAATCTGCAAGGCTGACAGCGAGTAAGGCAGTGGCGCAGCTTGTTTACTTTGCTTTTGCTCTGATTCCGTCACCGTCGCGGGTTGATTCGCAATTCGGTTAGCCACATTCTCAACCAGCTTTCGATTGAGCACGCGCCCTTCTTCATCTTGCCATGGTTTACATGCTTCGCTTGGCTTCCAACGCGCACGAATATCAAAGCTCTGGCCGTGATTTTGATAAGGGATCAAAGCGTGCAAAGTGAAGTAATCTTTCGGAATAAAGTTTTCGATCTCTTCATCGCGCCTTACCACCAAACCAAGTACAGGCGTTTGTACTCGCCCGACCGACAACACACCTTGGTAGCCAGCCTTTTGACCGAGTAAGGTATAAGCACGAGTCATGTTCATGCCATACAGCCAATCGGCTCTAGAGCGCGCTAATGCGGAAATAGAAAGCGGAATAAAGTCACGGTTGCTGCGCATTTGAGAAAGTGCACGTTTTACGGCAGGTAAGTTCAAGTCGCTGATCAGTAGCCTGTCCATCGACTCTTTCTTAGCCTTAGAGACTTTGCAGTAATCAATCACTTCATCAACCAGCAACTGCCCTTCTCTATCCGGGTCTCCGGCGTGAACAATTTGAGTGGCGTCCTTCAATAGCTTTCGGATCACCGTGAGCTGTTTGCTTGAAGTCTTACGCGGTCTTAGCTGCCATTGCTCCGGCACGATAGGAAGATCGGCTAAATTCCACTTCTTATAACGGTCGTCATAAGCATCCGGCTCAACCTGCTCCAATAAGTGTCCAATACACCAAGTCACCACATCCCCATTGCCACATTTGATAAACCCTTGGTCTTTCTTTTGTGGATTAGGTAGTGCAGCGGCGATCGCACGGCCGAGGCTTGGTTTTTCAGCAATAATAAGGCGAGACATGTTTTTCCAGATGCTACAAACAATTAGAGCCACATTATCTAATGTGACCCTAATAAATCAAGAAAAACTGGTTGTTTATACAGTTAGCATTCCACTATTCAAGCTTCAGCTTTCTTTATAAAAACTCAACGAACTTAGAGAAGTCGCGCTCTGGCACTTTCATTGGTGTACAGCCTGGAGTGCCTAGGTATAGGAAGCCAACAATTTCATCGTCGCCTTCTAGGCCAAATGCTTGGTGTACTTCTGGGTGGAACATCCATTTACCTGAGCGCCAAAAGCCTTGGAAACCTTGTGCGACTGCGGCCATTTGCATCGCCTGTGCAGCACAACCCGCAGACAGATGTTGTTCGATAGCAGGCACTTTCTCGTGCTCAGTTACTTTGGCAATCACAGTAATCACCATCGGAGCTCGGAACGGCGCTTTTTTTACTTTCTCGATAACCGCTTCTTCGCTGTCATCCGCTTCAGCGGCGCGCACCAAGATGTCTGAAAGCTTTTGTAGGCCTGAACCTTGCGCGATAACAAAGCGCCATGGTGTTAGTGCACCGTGGTCTGGAGCACGCAGCCCTGCTTTGATGATGTTTTCTAACGCCACACCTTCAGGTGCCGGATCAGAGAGTTTTGCGATTGAGCGTCTGTTGAGCAATAGATCCAAAGCATCCATTTGAAGTCCTTACTATTTCTTTATTATTTGTATACTTGAACTTTAGCACAGAATACAAACGATAATAAATCTCAACGGCTGTCCATTTAGGCTAGATTAGAAACAATAAAGGCTCCTAAATCTATGACTTAGGAGCCTTGTTCAAAATCTAACTCAGCAAATTAAGTAACAATATCTACTGATAAGATTACAGTTTGATAGCTGATTCTATAACTTAATCGCTAGCTCAACACCTTGACGAATTGCGCGTACTGCATCCAATTCACCCGCGTAATCGGCGCCGCCTATCACATGCAGTTTGCCACCAAACTCTTGCCACATGTCTTCGAATGGACGAACTGACACCTGACCTGCACATACGATAACCGAGTCAGCATCCAGCACCTGCTCTTTCTTACCAACGCTGATATGCAGACCTTGGTCATCAATCTTGTTGTAGCTCACGCCACCCAGTAGATTAACACCGCGTTTTTCTAGTGTGCGTTTGTGAATCCAGCCTGTAGTTTTGCCCGGACCTTTACCAACACGACCCGCTTTACGCTGCATCACCCACACCGTTTTATCGCTGAATGAATCAGGGTAAGGGTAAAGTCCGCCTGGGTGTTCCATGTTCTTATCGATGCCCCACTCATGCAGCCAATCGTCTAGGCTGTGTGAAGTCGGTTCTGTCAGCATGGTTGCCACATCGACACCAATACCACCAGCACCAACAATCGCGACCTTTTCGCCTACTGGTGTCTTTTCGCGAATCAAGGTTTGGTAATCGACCACGTTTTCTTGGTCAATGCCCTCAATATCGAGCTTTCTTGGCTCTACGCCAGCCGCCATCACGACTTCATCGTACTTCAACAACATCTCAAACGTTGCCTCAGTATCCAGTTTCAGGTTCACGCCTGATGCGTCGATTTGGTTAGCAAAGTAGCGAATCGTTTCTCTGAATTCTTCTTTACCCGGAATCTGCATTGCCAATCTAAACTGACCGCCGATACGGTCATTTTTCTCAATCAAGTCAACCTTATGCCCACGCTGAGCTAAAGTCGTTGCACAGGCTAAACCGGCTGGGCCTGCGCCGACAACCGCAATGGTCTTAGTCGCTTGCGCTGGCTGAACAACAATTTCAGTCTCGTAACAAGCGCGTGGGTTCACCAAACAGCTCGCACGTTTACCTTTAAACACGTTATCAAGGCAAGCTTGGTTACAACCGATACAGGTATTGATGAACTGAGCTTGGTCTTGAGCTGCTTTATTAACAAAATCCGGGTCTGCCAAGAATGGACGCGCCATAGACACCATATCAGCCTGCCCAGAGCTAAGAATACGTTCGGCCTCTTCTGGCGTATTAATTCGGTTACATGTCACCACTGGGATCGACACGTATGGTTTCACTTTTTCCGTCACCCAAGAGAATGCACCACGTGGTACTTGTGTCGCGATAGTCGGAACACGCGCTTCATGCCAACCGATGCCGGTATTGATAATAGTCACGCCTGCTTCTTCCAGCTTTTGAGCCAATAGAACAACATCTTCAAAGGTGCTGCCTTGCTCAACCAAATCCAGCATCGACAGTCGGAAAATAATAATGAAGTCGTCACCCACTGCTTCGCGAATCGATTTAACAATCTCCAGCGGGAAACGCATGCGCTTCTCATAAGAACCGCCCCATTCGTCGTAACGCATATTGGTACGTTTACAGATGAATTGGTTAATCAAGTAACCTTCAGATCCCATAATCTCAATGCCGTCGTAACCCGCGACTTGGGCGAGTTCGGCACTGTTGGCAAAGGCACCAATGGTCTTTTTGATCTGACGAGGGCTCATCTCACTCGGTGCGAACTTAGCGATTGGCGCTTTAATACCCGAAGCACTTTGCGCGAATGGGTGCATGGCATAGCGGCCAGCATGCAGCAACTGAAGGGCAATCTTACCGCCATGCTTGTGCACGGCCTCGGTAACAACTTGGTGAGCTTTTGCATGCTTCACTTTACTGAATTCAGCACTAAATGGGGTTAATCTGCCACGTAAATTAGGAGAGAAACCACCGGTAACAATAAGGCCAACGCCTCCTTTTGCTCGCTCTTCATAAAACGCGGCGAGTTTGTGGAGACCTTCTTTATTTTCTTCTAAACCTGTATGCATTGATCCCATCAATACACGGTTACGTAACTGGGTAAATCCAAGATCGAGTGGTTCAAGTAAATGTGGGTACATGGCAGACATCACTTCTATTATTTTATCCTTGTGGTCTGACCACAGTATAGTTCAATTACCAAAAGTTCAAACAACCGTTTACATTTTTGTAACACCGATCATAATGCTGCACGTATTAATCGTTCAGAAGCCCTTAATTTGACTACACTTAATGAGAATATATATCGATTAACAATTCTTGGTGTAGTTTGAGCTTGGGAATTATCGTAGGATACTAAGCAGTTCATATTATTGAGATTAATGGTACTACGGCTTGTTAAAGCGACGTGATCTCACTGCGGAGACAGAATGAAAAAAATATTCAAATTTATAGGCATGATCTTTAAAGGGATTTGGAAGCTCATTACGTTTGTACGTCTTGCGCTGGTTAACCTAGTCTTTTTACTTAGTATCGCCATCATCTACTTTGTGTACTTCCACTCAGATACGGCTCAACCGACGGTTCCACAGGATTCGGCTTTAGTGCTTAACCTGTCTGGCCCTATTGTGGAACAAAGCCGCTATATCAATCCGATGGATTCGGTCACAGGTTCACTGCTTGGCAAAGACCTTCCAAAAGAGAACATCCTGTTTGATATCGTTGAAACGATTCGCTACGCAAAAGACGATGACAAGGTTACTGGTATCGTTTTAGCACTCAAAGAGCTGCCAGAAACCAACCTGACCAAGCTGCGCTACATTGCTAAAGCATTGAATGAGTTCAAAGCATCAGGCAAACCGATTTATGCGGTGGGTGACTTTTACAACCAAAGCCAATACTACCTAGCCAGCTACGCAACTAAGGTATTCCTATCACCAGATGGTGGGGTTCTTCTTAAAGGCTATAGCGCTTACTCGCTTTACTACAAAACGTTGTTAGAGAAACTAGACGTCAACACGCACGTGTTCCGTGTAGGCACTTATAAGTCAGCTATTGAGCCTTTCATTCGTGATGACATGTCAGACGCAGCGAAAGAGTCCGCTTCTCGTTGGTTAAGCCAACTATGGGGTGCGTACGTTGATGATGTCAGCAATAACCGTCAAATAGACGCTAAGACACTGAATCCAAGCATGGACACCTTCTTGAAAGAACTGGAGTCGGTGGACGGTGACATTGCAAAACTGGCTGAGAAACTTGGCTTAGTGGATGAGCTAGCGACACGCCAGCAAGTTCGACTAGAGCTTGCCGATGTTTTCGGCAGTGACGGCCAAGACAGCTACAACGCGTTTGGTTACTACGAATACCGTGCAACCATGCTTCCAGACATGACCAGTGAATCTCACGACGTTGCCGTGATTGTAGCGAGCGGCGCAATTATGGATGGCAAGCAACCGCGTGGCACCGTTGGCGGAGACACCACTGCAGCCCTACTGCGCCAAGCACGTAACGACGATAAAGTGAAAGCGGTTGTACTTCGTGTCGATAGCCCAGGTGGCAGTGCCTTTGCTTCTGAAGTTATCCGTAATGAAATAGAAGCGATCAAGCAAGCGGGTAAACCGGTTGTTGTGTCGATGTCGAGCCTTGCTGCTTCAGGTGGTTACTGGATCTCGATGGGTGCGGATAAGATCCTAGCTCAACCAACCACACTAACGGGTTCAATTGGTATCTTCAGTGTTATCACCACCTTCGAAAAAGGGTTGAACGATATTGGTGTTTACACTGATGGCGTTGGCACCTCACCTTTCTCTGGTCTTGGTATTACAACTGGACTTAGCGATGGCGCGAAAGACGCGTTCCAAATGGGCATTGAAAACGGATACCGCCGATTCATCAGCCTAGTTGGAGAAAATCGCGGTCTGGAAGTCGATGCTGTCGACAAGATTGCTCAAGGTCGAGTTTGGACAGGTCAAGATGCGATTCAGAAAGGCTTAGTCGATGAGATTGGTGATTTCGATGATGCGGTTGCAGCTGCGGCTTCACTTGCAGAGCTTGAAAGCTACAACATCTACTGGGTAGAAGAGCCACTTTCGGCCACTGAACAATTTATTCAAGAATTTATGAACCAAGTTCAGATATCGATAGGCCTTGATATTCAGTCGATGATACCAAGCAGTTTACAGCCTGTTACTCAGCAGTTAGCTCAAGATAGCCAGCTGTTAGGCAACTTTAACGACCCACAAGGCCGATACGCTTTCTGCTTAAATTGCCAAGTTCAATAAGTTGAGCCAATAACTCAATAACTAAGGGGTGCCTCTGTGTGAGGTGCCTCTTTTTATTGCATGATAATTCGCTATAATCGCCCCCCTGTTCCCTACATCACACTAAGTATTAATCGCCATGGAAAGAAAACACATCTATATCGCGTACACCGGCGGCACAATTGGCATGCAGAAGTCTATTGACCACGGCTATGTTCCTGTCGCAGGTTTCATGGATAAGCAGCTAGCTGGCATGCCTGAATTCCATCGCCCAGAGATGCCTGAGTACACCATTCACGAATACTCTCCATTAATGGACTCTTCAGATATGACGCCACTTGATTGGCAGACTATCGCTGATGACATTCGCGCGAACTACGATAAGTACGATGGTTTCGTTATCCTGCATGGCACAGACACTATGGCTTACACTGCCTCTGCACTGTCTTTCATGCTTGAAAACCTCGGCAAACCTGTGATTGTTACGGGCTCTCAGATCCCACTAGCAGAGCTTCGTTCAGACGGACAAGCAAACCTGCTGAATGCGCTACACATTGCCGCAAACTACCCTATCAACGAAGTGACACTGTTCTTCAACAACAAGTTGATGCGTGGTAACCGCAGCACAAAATCACACGCAGATGGCTTCAATGCGTTTACGTCTCCAAACCTGAATCCATTGCTAGAAGCGGGTATCAATATCCAACTTAGCAATAACGTAAAGGTAAACGAACAACCTAAAGGTGCTTTCAAGGTTCATAACATTACTCCGCAACCTATCGGCGTAATCACAATGTACCCAGGCATCTCACACGAAGTTATCCGTAACACGCTATTACAACCTGTTAACGCGATGATTCTGCTTACTTTCGGTGTGGGTAACGCACCACAAAACCCAGAACTGCTTCAGCACCTGAAAGATGCCTCAGAGCGCGGTGTTATTGTGGTGAACCTAACTCAATGTTTGGCTGGTAAAGTCAACATGGGTGGTTACGCGACAGGTTGTGCACTAGCAGAAGCGGGCGTGGTGAGTGGTTACGATATGACACCAGAAGCGGCACTGGCGAAGTTGCATTATCTATTAAGCCAAAACCTAGGCTACGAAGAAGTGAAGGCTCAGATGCAACAAGTATTGCGCGGTGAGATGAGCTTATAACCTGTTCAAGGATTCACGTTAAAGCCAGTTATTCTATGAAAGTAACGGCGGCTTAACGTGAACTAAATCGTTTTATTGCTTATAAATAAACGAGTTAAACTAAAAGGGGTGGCACATTGCCACCCCTTTGTTGTAATTTAAGCTTAATGATTCGGGTTAACCCTAACAATGTCTTCTTGATCTGACTTAAACTGTTTCTTTAGTTCAGACTTAGATTTAAAGCTAATCTCACCACCAGCTGCAATTGTCATATGTTGAGCTTCAGAGTTATGTTTAGATTGGTATAACATAACCGCTTGCATACACGAGTCGCGCTGTTCTTTTGAGAGCGCCGTACCTTCTGGCCATTTACCCGTTTCAACTGCGTAGGTTAAACGTTCGTAGACCTCGGGTGTCATTGCGCTAAGAAGTTGTTCTGCATCCATGGTAAAGCCTTAGTTTTAACAATTTTCACCAGAAAATAACCCGTAACAGAATTGAGTCAAGAACCTGACCAATAATAAGTGCATCTGATCACAAGTGAAGGAATATGAAAATTATGAAATGGTTGGCGATTAGCCTATTGCCTTTCACTCTGGTTGGGTGTCTTGAAGGGAACAAAAATACCGATCAACTGTGCCAAAGCAATCCGGGTCTTCAGTGTGAACAATTGAACATGAACGATGGGCAATGTCGTGTCGCACGTACCGACCTCATCTGGCATCGATTTGAAGTTCAGAAGCAACCCACCGAAATCAACAAAATTAAAGAATTCGAATTAGTCACTGCCTACAAAAAGTGCCTAGAGCTCGCGGCACAGATCGAAACGATCGATCAATCTAAGCTGCAAGAGCGTCGCTTTACCTCTTTAATGCACAGTATCGAAGAGTCTGAGCGCATTGTTGATGAGCTATCGAAATCTGATACACCGGAAACGCTTTACTTCTTGTGGTCGCAAACTGGGGACACCAATGCCAGACGCAGTTTCCTACAACTAGAAGGCTCTGAAGCGTTAAACACAGCTGAGATGCAATATGCCTTGGCAACCTTCTATACCACCCGCAATCATATAAAGACACTTAAGCTACTCAATAATGCGCTAACGCTTTCTAATGGCTCGGTAGCCAACACTGAAATCTTCAAGTCGATGGCCAGTATCAACCACAGCCTGGGACATATGGAAAAAGCGTACGTTTGGGCAATGGTTGCCAAAGACTTTGACGTGCCGATTGCTTCTGAAGCCGAGCTCACGGTGTTGTACCATTTCGACAAGGCAACCTATAAGAAGCTAAATAAAGACGCAGATAACATCGTCGAAGCGATTGAGGATGGAATTTACAGCCCTTCAATCGTCCCGAGTTACTGATCGCTTCATTTATAGTGTTCTTACTTAAGCTTCTTATTCACCTGCTTTCAAATAAAAACAGCTACCTTTTTGGTAGCTGTTTTTATTTGTACTAGAGTTAAATCTGAAATCTTGGGCGTTTCAGCATTCCTAAATCGACAAATGCGACCTGTAAGGATTAGACAATAGTTACAAGTTATTTCGTACTTTCGTCATTTTTGTTGAAAATTAACGACACTGAATTAACACAGAACCGTTCACCTGTGGTCTTCGGGCCATCTGGAAAAACGTGACCTAAATGGCTATCACAGGCGGTACAACGGATCTCTACACGCTTCATTCCGTGACTTAGATCTTCTATATAGCGTACTGCTTCATCATTCACTGGGGCATCAAAGCTTGGCCAACCACACCCTGAGTCATATTTGTTATCCGACAGAAACAAAGGGCTTTCACAGCATGTGCAGCTATAGACGCCAGTCTTATGGTTGTGCAGTAACTTGCCGCTATATGGGGCTTCAGTACCACGCTCACGACACACTGAAAATTCGTCGTCCGTTAGGCGCTCACGCCAGTATTCATCAGGCTTTATCATATTTCCTTCCTTTTGAATCACGTTAATATCTCTCCACATTCTCAGTTATTATATTTACTTTTTTCTATAAAGGCTTGCATATGAGTCGTTTTGTAGCACATACTTTCTCACCAGGAAACATTGTACATATACACTCATAAGTGAATCATCATTTAGGGGTATTTTACCCAACTGGAAGGGTACAGAGCCACTTGCAATGGTCAATTTTCAAGCACTTACACCCAATTGTTAAGAAAAGCGTCGCTTTTTTTTGACATTAAACAAGTTAAGTCGGATTATCTATTGCAGATGTATACTGGATTCTGTAATTTTACTACCAGTTATCTTTAATCAGAAATTAAGTTGTGGAGCAACTACAATGACTATCAAAGTAGGTATTAACGGTTTTGGCCGTATCGGCCGTTTCGTATTCCGCGCAGCTCAAGAGCGTGCAGACATCGAAGTAGTAGGTATTAACGATCTAATCGACGTAGAGTACATGGCATACATGCTTAAGTACGACTCAACTCACGGCCGTTTCAACGGTACTGTTGAAGTTGAAGGCGGTAACCTAATCGTTAACGGTAAAACTGTACGTGTTACAGCTGAGCGTAACCCAGAAGACCTTAAGTGGGATGCTATCGACGTAGACGTAGTTGCTGAAGCAACTGGTCTTTTCCTAACTGACGAGACTGCACGTAAGCACATCACTGCTGGCGCTAAGAAAGTAGTTCTTACTGGTCCTTCTAAAGATGCAACTCCGATGTTCGTAATGGGCGTTAACCAAGCATCTTACGCTGGTCAAGACATCGTTTCTAACGCTTCTTGTACTACTAACTGTCTTGCACCTATCGCTAAAGTACTTAACGATAAGTGGGGCATTGAGTCTGGTCTTATGACTACAGTTCACGCTACTACAGCAACTCAAAAAACTGTAGATGGCCCTTCTGCTAAAGACTGGCGCGGTGGCCGTGGTGCTTCTCAAAACATCATCCCATCTTCAACTGGTGCTGCTAAAGCTGTAGGCGTTGTTCTTCCAGAACTAAACGGCCTTCTAACTGGTATGGCTTTCCGTGTACCAACTGCTAACGTATCTGTAGTTGACCTAACAGTTAACCTAAAAGAAGCTGCATCTTACGAAGAAATTTGTGCTGCAATGAAAGAAGCTTCTGAAGGCGAAATGGCTGGCGTTCTTGGTTACACTGAAGACCAAGTAGTATCACAAGATTTCATCGGTGAAGTTCAAACTTCAGTATTCGATGCTAAAGCTGGTGTTGCTCTAACTGACAAATTCGTTAAAGTTGTATCTTGGTACGACAACGAAATCGGTTACTCAAACAAAGTTCTAGACCTAATCGCTCACATCTCTAAGTAATTTCTTTTTAGAAATCGCTTTAGATAAGCATTAGCGAAGACTGTTTTGAGCAGACTTTGAAAAAGGCGACCTTAGTGTCGCCTTTTTAATGCCTGCTATCTTTTAAACCGCGTCTGTCTAAGCTCATCAAGATAGCCCAAACGCAAAATTCAATTCTAATACTGACTCTGCTTGTTACTCATGAAAACACAAGCATCACTCTAGTCAGCATTTGAATTCAATTTCCTTAGAAGGATCATGTAATGGATTTATCTACTCTACCTGCACTGACGGTACTTTCTGACAACGTCACTATCGTTGAACACGAAGGTGTAAAACTGGTTCGCGTTATCCACGATAAAGCAAACGCAGCGATTTCACTGTTTGGCGGCCATGTGGTGTCATTCCAACCGCAAGGTCAAGAAGACCTAATTTGGATGAGCCAACAAGCTAAGTTCGATGGTAAAACGGCTCTGCGTGGTGGTATTCCAGTATGTTGGCCTTGGTTTGGCCGCATTGCAGCACCAGCACATGGTTTTGCCCGTTCAAGTGAATGGCAATTGGTTGAACACCGTGAAAGCGAAGCTGGCGTGATTGTTAGCTTAGGTCTGAAGCCAAGCGAAAAGACGCTAGCAGTATGGCCTCATCAGTTTGATGCTCGCTTGAATGTTGAGATCGGCGAACAACTAAAAGTAACGCTGGACGTGAAGAACACTGATTCTCAGCCATGGACTTTCTCTGGTGCACTACACACTTACCTAAACGTTGGCGATATCCACAACACAACCACCACTGGTATGGGTGCTGAGTACATTGATAGCCTGCAAGGTGGCAAGATCTGCCAAGGTGGATCTGAACTGGTACTGACCGACACGATTGACCGCGTTTACACGCAACCAGAAGCGCAAATCTTTGTTGCTGACAAGAAGCTGGATCGCACGCTAACAGTTGAAAACCACGGTCATAACTCTGCAGTACTGTGGAACCCGTGGGCAGAAGGCGCTGCAAGTATGGGCGACATGCAAGACGACGGTTACCTAACCATGCTATGTGTTGAATCAACACTGCACGCACCAAGCCTAGAAGCAGGAAAAACATTACAGCCTAGTGAAAGCCACCAGCTGATTACTGTGATTAGTGCCCAATAACCGTATAAATACAGTTATAAAAAACGATTTTTGAGCGGCTTTATGTCGCTCTTTTACTTTTTGGTTTTAGCTCGTTACACTTGCGCTGTCTATTCTCCTTTAGAGGTCTCCATGACTTACCAATGCCCTTTGTGTCACCAACCTTTATCTCAAAACGATCGTACGTTTAAGTGTGAAAAGAACCATCAGTTCGACCTAGCGAAAGAAGGCTACGTCAATTTGATGCCTGCGCACCACAAACGCTCAAAAGATCCAGGTGACAACAAAGAGATGATGCAGGCACGTCGTCGCTTCCTTGAAGGTAACCACTATGACCCAATGCGCCAAGCGGTGGTGACGTTGTGTTCTCGCTATCTACCAGAAGAGACGCCTAGCCTATTGGATATTGGTTGTGGCGAAGGTTATTACACCAACGAAATTGCTGTGAATCTTCAAGAAAAGAAAGGGGCTACTTTTGGCCTAGACATTTCTAAGATTGCTATCAAATACGCCGCTAAACGCTACCCTGCTGTCGACTTCTCAGTTGCATCAAGCCATCGCCTACCCTTTGCTGAAAACAGCTTAGACGGAATTCTACGCATTTACGCGCCTTGCAAGGCTGAAGAGTTACAACGCACCATCAAAGATAATGGTGTGGTGATCACCGTGACACCAGCTAGCCGACACCTGTATCAACTGCGTGATGCAATTTATGATGGCGTTCGCTTGCACGACGAAGATCCAGAAGTGATCGAAGGTTTTACGCTTGAGCATCAAGAGCAACTAAACTATATGATGGAACTATCGGGGTCAGATGCATTCGACCTGCTACAGATGACGCCGTTTGCTTGGAAGGCGAGTGAAGAGTTTAAACTACAACTCACCGAGGCAGAGCAATTCAACTGTGAAGCTGACTTTATGCTGCGAGTGTACCGCAAACAAATTTAATTGATATTGATTATCGTTTGCATTGAAATCTTATCTTGCCTCCTTTAGTATGCGTGTTCTTCAAGGAGGCATTTCATGCAACGTATTATTCTTATCGGATTAGCTACTCTTCTCACGGCTTGTGCTAGTCAACCTGCAAAAGACACTTCTCAAAAAGTGGCTCAAACGGAATCCGTTTCCACATTCTATGACTACCAGTTCGCTTCTCCACAAGGCGAAACACTTTCTCTCGATGCATTACCCGAGCAGCTGATTGACGCTGATGTGTTTCTAATTGGCGAATGGCACACGCATTCTGCCATTCACCGCTTCCAAACCGACTTCTTAAAAGCGCGCCGCAACGCAACATCAAACATTGCGCTTTCAATGGAACAGTTCACTCGAGAGCACCAAGCCACACTTGACCAATACTTAAACGGCGAAATTGGCGAACAAATTCTCATGTCTCAAGCGGCAGCTTGGCCAAATTACGAAAGTGATTACCGCGCGTTAGTTGAGTTCGCAAAAGCCAACGACGTCGATGTTATTGCGGCAAATGCACCAAAGCCATTCGTGCAGTGTATTGGCCGTAAAGGATTGCCTTACCTAGACCAATTATCGACCGAGCAACGCCAATGGATTGCTGCCGAAGTGGAAACTGGCGATAGCCCTTACAAAGAAAAGTTCATGGCTTCTATGCATCACGGTACGCCAGAGCAAACAGAAAAGCAGTTTGCCGCTCAGGTTACCTGGGACGAAACCATGGCTGAGTCGATTGTGGATTACCTAGCATCAAACCCTGATAAACAAGTGATTCACGTGGCTGGCAAGTTCCACACCGAGGGTGGTTTAGGGACGGCGGCATCAATTCTACGTCGTAACCCTGATTTAAAAATCGCCATCATCAGCCCGGTTGAAGCGATCTCATCGGATAGCGGTGATTATCAGCTTGAAGTGCTTTCGCCGCCGGCTCGCTTTGTAAAAAAAGAGAACCGAATGAAGGCATACAAGCATCTGTCAAAACGTAGCGCTAGCCTAGAGTGTGAGTAGGATCTGTTGATCCACTCTTCTAAGCTAAAGAGTCGATGGGCTAATCCTAGATAATTAGCCCATCGTCACAACTTGATCACGTTCCCGTCATTCATCCTAACTCTATCTAAAATCAAACATTCTTATCGGCACAAGACTTGCTTAGTAAATAGACGATTTAACAAGCAGACGAAAATGTAATGTGCGAATAAAAAAACATCACTATCGATGATTAATTGCACAAGTTTTTCACACCTCTGCCGATACTATATTTAAGGATAGGTAAGGAGAGCTATATGACGCCAGTAGGAACGAGTAATACTCAGCTGTATTCGCCTTCGCAGATGAACGCTAAGAGTTCAGCTAACGAAGCTGAAAAGCCTACACCGCTTAAGGTTGAGCAAAATACGGTTAAGCTTTCTGATGAAGGCAAAGCACTCTTATCTGCCCTAAAAGAAATTGATAAAGAAGCGAAGAAAGTCGAAGCAGAAAACGCGACAGTTACCGATAAAGTTGAGTCATTCGCTCATGGTGCCTTGGGTATGGATCACCCAGATAAGATTGAAGAAGAAGATGATGGTTCTTATTCAGCGGGGCAATACCTGTCCGCAGCGGCAACCGTAGGCGGTATTCTTCTCGCACTCATTTAGCCTTGCCAACCTATCGCATTCTCTAGAATAAAAGCGATTTATCGTTACGACAATAGACCCGATTAGGTCTAAAAAACGAGTTCATTCCATAATTCCGCTCTCATTTTAATGGAATAATACTCGTGAAAAACACTTTTGAGCTTATCGATAAGCCAACCTTTTTTGGTGCTATAGCACTCCTACTCACGATAGTTTTCCCGCTCATTTTGTTCCCTGCACAGGGCGCAGACTGGATTGCGGTTGCGAAAACATTCATGACTGATCAACTCGGATTCCTGTATCTTGCTCTAGGTCTCGCAGCCTGTGCATTTATGGTGTACGTAGTATTCAGTGATATGGGACAAATTAAACTAGGCGAAGCTGATGAAGAGCCTGAGTTTAAAACTGCATCATGGGCTGCCATGCTATTTTGTGGCGGTATCGGTGCAAGTATCTTGTATTGGGGCTGTATTGAGTGGGCTTACTACTACCAATCACCGCCTTTCCAACTAGAACCTGGCAGTGAAGAAGCAGTACGCTGGGCTGCGACCTACGGCCTATTCCACTGGGGACCAATCGCATGGTCTATCTACCTAATCCCGGCAATTCCTATCGCTTACTTCTTCTACGTACGTAAACAACCTGTTCTAAAGATTTCAAGCGCATTAATGCCTGTTCTTGGTGAACACCGTAGTAAAGGCGTACCAGGAAAGATCGTTGATATCCTATTCATTTTCGGTCTATTAGGCGGCGCTGCAACAACATTAGGTTTAGCCGCTCCTCTGATCACTGAAGGTCTAAATCACCTATTTGGTCTACCTAAAAATAACCTAACGCAAGTGATGGTGCTTTTAGTGTGTACTGCGATTTTTGCTTACTCATCTTATGCTGGATTGGAAAAAGGCATCAAGATCCTAAGTAACATCAACTTCTGGGGTGCGATGGGGCTACTGGCTTTCGTTCTGATCGCGGGTCCAACAATCTTCATGTTAGAAACAGGCTTAGACTCAATTGGTCGTCTACTGTCTAACTTCTTCGTGATGGCAACGTGGGCTGAACCATTTGGTGGTTACGGTACATTCGAAAACACTCACTTCCCACAAGACTGGACGATTTTCTACTGGGCATGGTGGCTAGTATTTGCACCGAGTATGGGTCTGTTTGTTGCGCGTATCTCTCGCGGCAGAACCATCAAACAAATGGTGTCAGGGTCGATCTTCTTTGGTTCTCTAGGTTGTTTCCTGTTCTTCATGATCTTAGGTAACTACGGCCTATCACTGCAGCTTTCTGGTGAGCTAGATGTCGTTGCCATTTTGAATGCGGAAGGCGCAACCAAAGCTATCTTCTCGATGCTTGCACAATTGCCAATGAGCACGCTGGTTATCGCTGTATTTACAATGCTGTGTATCATTTTCACGGCAACAACATTTGACTCTATCTCATACATCCTAGCGTCTGTTGTACAAAACAACGTGACCGAAGAGCCAATGCGCTGGAACCGTATGTTCTGGGCATTTACTCTGTCGTTCTTACCAACGATTCTAATGTTCTTAGGCGGTCTAAGTACGCTACAAACGGCGGCGATTGTTGGTGGCTTACCACTGCTTGCTATCTCTGTGATGCTGATGATTTCAGCGGTTCGTGCGACTAACCTCGACCTACGCCATCAAGATGCGTATATCGAGCCAACGATCAACATCGAAGAACTGCCAGACATGGACCCTTGGTCTGCTGAAGGTATGGCGTTGGCTCAGTTTGAGAAAGAAAGAGATGCAGCACAAGAAGCCGCAGAACTTGAGCGTGTTGCTTACACAGAACTTGCCGCAGTGAAGAAAGAAATTCGCGCTTATGTGTTAGAACAAGGTTCACAAATGGAAACTCACGAGTTACCAGAGAACCTACAACAAGCACTTGAGCAGGCCGAGAGTAATCTTAGTGCCGCACAAGCGAAAAAGATCGAGTTATCTGAGCAAGCTCAGAATGCTCGTATCACGTTCAATCAGGTGGTTGCAGACTTACCGCTTGCTTGACATTAGCCATGACACAGTCCATTGATTTGGACCCTCCTAAATACGACAAAGGCTCACAGAAATGTGAGCCTTTTTTTATTCGGGTGATTGACTAGTCTTCGTTAACTAGCGGTTCGGGTGGTTCAAGATGTGATCTTCCCAATCGACAACATCGATTTCGTATACCACTTTGTTACGAACGCTTTCACCTGCTGCATGCATCTCTGTTTTTGATCCGGTGATCAACGGGTGCCATTCAGGAATCGGCTTAGATTCTGATAAAAGGCGGTAAGCACAAGTGTCTGGTAGCCAGTGAAACTCATCGATCTTGTCACGAGTCAGCTTCAAACACTCTTCACCTGAAGTGAAGCGGTTCGGGTAATCTTTACACGAACATGTTTTGTCGTTTAACCAGCTACACGCCACATTGGTGTAGTAAACTTCATCGCTATCTTCATCCATTAGTTTATGTAGGCAGCACTTACCACAACCGTCGCAAAGTGATTCCCACTCATTCTCGGTCATCTGTTCTAGTGTCTTTTCTTGCCAAAATGGATTCGTCATAGGATTACTTCTTACTCTTTTACTGGGGTGCGTGTTATACCGCTAGCCCATAAAAAGTTCAAGGATAATAATTGTTCATTCTTTGATTCAATCAACAGCTGTCACTCTCATCATTTTTTGCTACTATCGCGCACCCTGTTATTTAGTGAGTTTAATTTGATGGAATGTCGCCTAGGTTGTGGAGCATGCTGTATCGCTCCAAGTATTACATCTGCTATTCCTGGAATGCCTAATGGTAAGCCTGCTGGGGTACGCTGCATCCAATTAAATGAGCAAGATCTCTGCAAATTATTTGGTCAACCTTCACGCCCGAAGGTATGTCACCAATTCAAAGCTTGCCCTGTCATTTGTGGTAAAACCGACCAAGAAGCCCTTGATAACCTGATCGAGTTAGAAGCTATTACCTAAGCGTATTAGCCCTTTTCTATATCCCAGCAATTTCTTTTCCTACTCATACTTTGCTTTAGGTTATAGGTGCTTATGAGGCCTCAATAGTCTTTCAAACAATACTGACTACCTCGCTATGAGTAATAACCGTTTCAGGAAACTCTCGGCGAAATAAAGCCATCGATAAGACATCACAGATCAATGAGGCCTTTATTCTCGTACCCATAAACCAACCAATAACTTGCCTTGAATAAAGGTCAATAATGGCAACTAATTATAGCCAATATTTGTTTGTAGCTACGTCGGTGATATCTCCTGCCCATTTTTAAATTAGCAGTCGTTGCACTGAAGACCTGAGCGAGCAAGGCCGTAACTACGGGTATTCAGTTCAGGTCAAGAAGTGGACAATATCTTATAAACTTGAAGTACTATGTGTATATCATCAGGTAGCGTTTTTATTTACTTTGTTGTCAGCCAATATATTGGATAATATGGCAATAATACATTATGGAAGGAAAATGTGATGAGTAAAAAAATGACCATGGCGGAGATTTCAAGACAGCTTGGAATTTCAACAATGACCGTGTCACGTTACTTTAATGACGGTTATGTCTCAGCTGAAAATCGCCTTAAAATTGATGCTATCGTCAAAGAAAATCATTATACCCCTAATATATTTGCTCGTTCCATTCGTAGCCAATCTAATATTATTGGTTTCGTTGCTCCTCGCATTGAGTCATATACAACCAGTTTAGTAATCAAAGGGGCGCTGGCGGCTGCCAATGAATCACAAGTACGAATGCTTTTTCATGCCTCAGGGTTTAACCATGAGTCAGAATGCCAAGCTGTGAGAGAGTTTAATGGCTTAAATGCATTGGGCACTATTATTATTGCTTCAAAGCACAGTGTCGAAGAGACGTTTTATCAAACCTTAGACAATGTGTTATTTATTGGTAAAAACACCCCCCACCATTGCTGTTTATATTACCCTGACCATGCTGCAATTAAAGCACTCGTTTCCCAAACCATCACTCAGTTAAAACAACAGCAGGCACCGCTGGCAGCCGTACATTATATTTATGATGAGCGTATGCTTTCCAGCCGTACTAAGTTGATGCAAGCCACCATTACTGACACCGTCCCTGAGTTGAATTTTTCACTACAAGCTCTAGCCAACTCGGAGGACAAAGCCGGCTACCAGGCAATTCAATTACAGCCTAATCATGTCTACTTTTGTGCCACCGATAATATTGCGATTCGTTTATATCGTCGCGCCAAAGAACAGCAACTCAAGATTGGTCATAACTTATGGATTGTAGGCATGGGTGACTATGACTACAGCGATTTGTTAGTCCCAAGCCTGACTACTGTCGCTTTTAACTACTATCAAGTGGGCTACCAAGCTGTCAAAAAATTGCTCAAGCGCGATTTCAGTTCCGTTGAAGGCACATTCGACATAAGAATGAGAGAAAGTTCACAGTTTCTCTGAAATTGTATTGAGTCCAAATAGGTTCCATTTAACACTATGTGTTAACGATAACACACATAGTATAACCGATGACACTCGCTAATAATCTACACTCAAAACCACTCGCGTGGTGGAAGAAAGCAACTGCCTACCAAATTTATCCCCGTAGTTTTTATGATACAAACCAGGACGGTATTGGTGACATCAATGGGATCATTGCTAAGCTAGATTATCTTGCTGATTTGGGCATTGATTTAATATGGATCTGCCCATTCTACGCATCACCGAATGATGATAACGGTTACGATATCAGTGACTATCAAGCGATTCATCCTGACTTTGGAACCCTTGAGGATGTGGATAAATTAATCACTGCTGCTCATGAACGTGGCATTCGCATTATTATGGATTTAGTGATAAACCACACTAGCGATGAGCATCCATGGTTCATCGAATCGCGAGATAACAAAGATAGCCCTAAGCGTGATTGGTATATTTGGCGTGATGGTTGTGAGCCTACAGCTGAAAAGCCGACTTGCGAACCAAATAACTGGGAAAGTATTTTTCATGGTAGTGCATGGGAATATGATGACAAAACTGCACAATATTATTTGCACCTATTTTCTAAAAAACAGCCAGATCTTAATTGGGAAAACCCTGAAGTTAAACAAGCACTATTTAAAATGATTCATTGGTGGTTGGAACGAGGTATTGATGGTTTCCGTGTCGATGCAATTAGCCATATTCAAAAACAAGCTGGTTTACCCTCTTTACCCAATCCAAAGGGTGAAAACTATGTCTCTTCATTCGATTATCATATGAATGTGGCAGGGATTGAAAAACATCTGTATGAGTTAAAAGAGCAGGCGTTTTCGCCTTTTGATATCGTGACCGTTGGTGAGGCCAATGGGGTGACGGCCGACAACGCATTGCCTTGGGTTGCTGAAGCGACCGAGCACGATCAAGGTGGTGTTTTTAACATGATTTTTCAGTTTGAACACATGAAGCTATGGTCGGAAGAACAAAGCAACGAGAATTTCGATCTCGTGGCGTTCAAACGCATTTTATCGCGTTGGCAAGATGCCTTAGAAGGTAAAGGCTGGAATGCGCTTTATTTAGAAAACCACGATCAAGCTCGTAGTATTGATACTTTTGCCGATCCTAACTCTAGGTATGCCAGTGCTACCGCGTTAGCGAGTTGTTATTTCTTGATGAAAGGAACTCCATTTATTTATCAGGGCCAAGAGATTGGTATGGTAAATCATCAGTTTACTTCTCTTGACGAATTTAACGATGTGTCTGCGAGAAATTTAATTCAAAAGCTATCGCAACAAGGTCAGAGCGATGCCGATATCTTAGCCTTGTTAAATCAAGTATCCCGCGACCACAGTCGCTTGCCAATGCAATGGAATGACCAGGATTTTGCCGGTTTTTCTGAGGTGCAACCTTGGTTCTCGGTGAATCAACAGTATGCAGATATCAATGTTGAGCAACAACAGCAAGATCCAAATTCGATCTTAGGTTTCTATAAGCAGTTGATTGCTTTGCGCAAGTCACATGAAAGCTTAGTGGTTGGCCGTTATCAATTACTGCTAGCTAACGATCCTAATATCTATGTTTATCAACGTGTTGCTCAAGATATGACATGGACCATTATTACCAATTTAAGTCCACAAGAGAGCGTTGTTGATATCGACTGCACACAATTAGGCGAGTTAATGCTTGATAATCAGAATATTAACAATGAACACGTTCGCTCAGATTTTATAACAACGCAAATAGCCCCCGCTTATGCCGCGTATATATTTGCAAGAAAGCACTAAATTATATTTATGGCTAGGCGCTGATAACGTTAGCCTGTATTTAAATCAAGGAACTATTTATGAGTAAGTTACTATCGTTTGATTTTTGGCAACGATTTGGGAAGTCCCTTATCGTTGTTATCGCGGTGATGCCTGCCGCTGGTATCATGATATCACTAGGTAAAGTGGTCGCAATGTATGCGGGTGGGTTTGGTGCCATTGAAACACTAGGCGCTATAATGGAAAACATAGGTTGGGGGATCATTGTTAACCTTCACCTATTATTTGCGGTCGCGATTGGTGGCTCATGGGCAAAAGAGCGTGCAGGTGGCGCATTTGCCGCGCTAATTGCCTTCATCTTAATCAACCGTATCACTGGGGTTATATTGGGCGTGGATAACGCTATGCTCAGTGACCCAGAAGCGGTTGTGATGAGCCTATTTGGTTCTGAGTTACCTGTCTCTCAATTCTTCACGAATATTTTGGGTGCTCCTGCCCTAAATATGGGTGTGTTTATCGGTATTATGTCTGGCTATTTAGGTGCCAACTTATTTAACCGCTATCATGACTTCGCTCGCTTACCTCAGGCATTAGCATTTTTCAACGGTAAGCGTTTTGTACCTTTTGTTGTTATTTTCTATTCGCTGATTATTGCGTTTGGTTTATCTGTAATATGGCCTTTAATTCAAGGTGCGCTTAATGATTTTGGTCAATGGATTGCTACCTCTAAAGACACTGCGCCGATCACTGCTCCTTTCTTGTATGGTACGTTAGAGCGTTTATTACTGCCATTTGGTTTACACCACACTTTAACTATTCCAATGAATTACACCGAGTTGGGTGGTACTTATGAGCTTTTGACTGGGATGAATGCGGGCTCAAGTGTTTATGGTCAAGATCCATTATGGCTTGCTTGGGTCAGCGATTTAAATAATCTTAAATTAAGCGATCCGACAACTTACCAACACCTGTTAGATACGGTGCACCCAGCACGCTTTAAAGCAGGCCAAGTTATTATCGCAGCCTCTTCATTGATTGGTATTGGACTTGCGATGTATCACTGTGTTGATAGTGATAAGCGCGCACAATATAAGCCAATGTTCTTATCTGCCTGTCTTGCTGTGTTATTAACCGGTGTGACTGAGCCTATTGAATTCATGTTTATGTTTATCGCTCCCGTTTTGTATGTTGCACATGCTGTGTTAACAGGAGTTGCATTTGCGTTGGTCGATGTGATGGACCTACGTGTACATGCCTTTGGTTTGATTGAGTTACTCACTCGTATACCTATGATGGTTTCAGCGGGCATCGGTGGTGATCTGGTTCGCTTTGCATTAGTTTCTATTGTTTTCTTTGTGGTTAACTATGGATTGTTCCGCTTCCTAATCGTGAAATTGAAGTTACCAACACCGGGTCGTATGGGTAACTACCTGGATGAAAGCTCAGAATCGATGTCAGAAGATGAGAAGATGAACATTATTATTCAGAATTTAGGTGGCCGTGCCAATATTGCTGAGATTGATGCTTGTATGACTCGCTTGCGTATTACAGTTAATGATCCAAAGTTGGTTGCTGAATATGCGTCATGGAAGCCGACAGGGGCTCTTGGTGCTGTGATTAAAGAACAGGGTGTACAAGTTATTTATGGCCCTGGGGTGGATGTTATTAAATCTAAGTTAATAGAGAAATATTCAGCACAACCTGCGTAATTCTTTTTAGATCAAATAACCTCGAGAAACGCAGCCGTGCGCTGCGTTTTATCTCACTAGAATAAATAAGTGAATAATAATGAAGTTAATGACACTAAATACCCACAGTTGGCAAGAAGAAAAACAGCTAGAAAAGTTAGATGTGGTCGCGCAAGCCATTATCGAGCAAGGGTGCGATGTGGTTGCATTACAGGAAGTGAATCAACATCAAGATAGCCCGGCCGTTGATGCCAATATATTAACCAATCACACTGTGTTGGCGAATAACTATGGTTATTTATTACAGAAAAAACTCATGGAATACGGTCATCACTACCAACTTACGTGGGATTTCGTTCATCAAAGTTATGAAGTATATCAAGAGGGGCTCTCATTTTTAACGCGACTACCGATTGTCGAACATGAGGTCATTGATTTAAGTGATAACTATGATGTGAGCTTTTGGAAACATCGGCGAGCAGTGCGTATTAAAGTGACCTCTCAACAGGGTGATTTTAATCTTTATAATTGTCATTGTGGCTGGTGGAATGACTCAGAGAACTCATTTGAGGATCAGTTCGACCGAATCAAGGCAACTTTACCAACAGAGTTGAGCTTTCTATTAGGCGATTTCAACAACCCAAGCCATATACGTAATGAAGGCTATGATTACGTATTACAACGCGGTTTGATGGATTGTTATGAAGTTGCTGAAATCAAAGATGATGGAACCACTGTCATTAAAAACATTGATGGTTGGGAGCAAAATAGCCAAGCGTTACGCATTGATTTAGTACTTAGTAATCAGCCTGTAGTGGTAAAGCAGCATAAGGTGATTTTTAATCACGATTTTTATCCGGTTGTATCAGATCACTTTGGGGTGTTGGTAGAAGTAGAACTTACTTAATTTTTATCAACTCATCGTAGTTTAAATAAAAAGAATACTGACACAAATACGGCTAATTATCAGGTCACTCTTACTTGCTAAAATAGCGATAGAATACGACTGACCTTAACGATCTTTAGTGCGAGTTCGAAGTGATTACATAAGATTCTCTGTTCTTTCTTTCAACTATATACACAAGATTTCACACTTCTGCGAAATCTAAACTATCTTATTGATACTGGTAAAGATTAATAAGGATAGTTATGAATAAGTATATCGCAGAAATGTTCGGTACGTTTTGGTTGGTGTTAGGCGGTTGTGGTAGTGCCGTCTTAGCCGCGGCTTTCCCTGATGTGGGAATTGGTCTACTCGGAGTTTCCCTTGCCTTTGGTTTAACCGTACTCACTATGGCTTTCGCTATTGGTCATATATCCGGTTGCCACCTCAACCCTGCTGTCACCATCGGTCTATGGAGTGGTGGTCGCTTTGATGGCAAGGATGTTGCGCCTTATATTATTGCCCAAGTGATTGGCGGTATTATCGCGGGCGGCGTGCTATTTGTGATTGCTTCAGGCCAAGCTGGCTTTGATGCAGCTGCCTCTGGCTTTGCTTCCAATGGTTATGGTGAACACTCACCGGGCGGTTACTCGCTCACTGCGGCTCTCGTTTGTGAAGTAGTCATGACCATGGTTTTCCTATTCGTGATTATGGGCGCGACTGATTCGAAAGCACCGGCTGGATTTGCACCTATCGCGATTGGTCTCTGTTTGACCTTGATTCACCTTATCAGTATTCCTGTAACCAACACCTCTGTGAACCCTGCTCGAAGTACCGGCGTGGCTGTATTTGTCGGTGATTGGGCCGTTTCGCAATTGTGGCTATTCTGGGTTGCACCGATTATTGGTGCCGTGATTGGCGCGATGATATACAAAGCGGTAAGAGGTTCAGATTAAGCGCTGAAAAACGTCTAAAGCAATAAAAGAAAAAGCCGCTTAGTGATGCTTCACCAAGCGGCTTTTTTAGATCTTATGACGACCGAGTAAGGAGTGCGAAAGCGTGGTGCCATCCACCAGCTCTAGCTCACCACCAACGGGAACACCATGAGCGATACGGCTTGCGTTCACTTCATGGGCATTACATAGCTCAGCAATGTAATGCG
Source organism: Vibrio sp. 10N.286.51.E5 (assembly GCF_041469125.1). Taxonomy (NCBI): domain Bacteria; kingdom Pseudomonadati; phylum Pseudomonadota; class Gammaproteobacteria; order Vibrionales; family Vibrionaceae; genus Vibrio; species Vibrio sp. 10N.286.51.E5. The sequence continues at coordinate 52,481 of NZ_JBFRJZ010000047.1, forward strand.
CTGTCGCTTCCCCTTCAACTGTTGGGTTAGTCGCTAGGATTACTTCCGAGATATCACCACGACGCAGGCGGTAGTCCAAAACATCGAGACCGATGTCGCTTGGACCAATACCATCAAGTGGTGAAAGATGACCCATCAATACAAAGTAACGACCTGAATATTGGCCAGTTGCTTCGATAGCTGCAATGTCTGCAGGGCTCTCTACTACACAGATTTGACCATTTTCCTGACGTTTAGGATTGGTACAAATGTGGCAAGTATCTTCTTCAGTAAAAGTACGGCACTCATTACAGTGACCAATTTCGGTCATTGCTTGGCTAAGAGCTTCAGCCAACTGTAGGCCGCCTTTTCTATCGCGCTGTAACAAATGAAAGGCCATACGCTGCGCCGACTTGGGGCCAACCCCAGGTAGACAACGTAAGGCCTCCATCAAATGCTCCAGCATATGACTGGTACGCATATTTAACCGTTCTAATGTTCAAGTAATAGCCTGTTCAACACAAACCACCACCTGAATTAACCTTTAAGAATAAGTTACTTAGAAAGGCATCTTCATACCTGGTGGAAGTTGCATTCCGCCAGTTACGCTAGCCATTTTCTCTTTTTGAGTTTCTTCAACGCGACGAGCCGCATCGTTGAAAGCAGCAGCGATAAGATCTTCAAGCATCTCTTTATCGTCTTCCATTAGGCTTTCATCGATATCAACACGGCGAACGCTGTGGCTACCAGTGATCGTTACTTTTACAAGGCCAGCACCTGACTCACCTGTAACTTCCATATTTGCGATTTCTTCTTGAAGCTTTTGCATGCGCTCTTGCATTTGCTGGGCTTGCTTCATCATGTTGCCCATACCGCCTTTACCAAACATGTTAATACTCTCTGGTCTAATTGGTTTATTAAAATTAATTAAGCTATACGAGCTTAAATGGGGGTTAAAACAGTGTGATTCAACCCCTCGATGTTCAGTTCTCAGATTTGCTTATCTGGGATGATACGCCGGTCACTAAACAAGAAAACGTTCTAGATAGGACGAACGCTGTCTCTGTCGAGTTCAGCGGCAAAACGTCTTTCAATGAACTGTACGTTGGCATCGTTTTCTAAAGCGGTAAACGCGTCTTTCAACTTACCTTGATACAATCGTTCTCGTAATTCTAGCGGCGTTTCTCCACCATCACCGATTTCAACACTCAAATGACACTCTTCTCCAAGCACAGTATTGAGAGACTGCAATAACTCACTCTGCGCGCGGTCGGTATTCAAGTGAGCTTGGCTCGCTCTTAACGTTAAAGTGATTGATGTGTCGTTTTTAGCAAACACTGAGTTCAATGCTAACTGTTCAACAAGCTTGGCTGTGTCTAGCTTTTGAATCGTGGCTGACCATTCATCTTGAGCAATCGACTCTTGAAGCAATTTATCGACCATTTCTGGTGTCTTAATATGCTCCAACGCACGTTTGATCTGAGTAGGTGTAAGCTCTTTGCTCACCTCTTTCACTACAGGTTTAGACGGTTTCCAGCGATAAGGTTCATTATCGTTGGTCACATTTTCTGTCGAAGAGGCTGATAAAGAAGCTGGCGACACCCGCTCAGAACCACCGTGTTGCTGAGCAACTCGATCAAGAACTGAAGTTTTAGCTGGTGTCGCTTTAGCCTTTTTTGGCGCCGAGCCTTTGTTTTCTGTTGCCGAACTGCCTCTACGTTGAGAACGTAATTGGTGGCGTAAACCACTCGCAGGCGAAGTTGCACGCGCTGGCTGCTCTTGCGGAGCAGAAGGTGCAACGCTTGGCTGTTGAACCGGACTCTGGTTTTGATAATTCGTTTGTTGCTGCTGAGGCTGCTCTGCACCGTAGCTTGGACGCTCATCATAAGCAGGAGGCGCGTCATACTGGCTATGCGGGTAATCCTGCTCAGGATAACCTTGGTTGCCTGAATGTTCAGCGTAACCTTGCGAATCTGAATACTGTGCTGGAGTCTGTTGCACGGGTGGCTGCTGCATAGCTTGCTGTTGAGGCGCCTGTTGTTGCATCTGAGGCTGTCTCGGAGCTGCCATTGGCGCAGGTTGACTCACTGACTGAGCAACGTTCTGAACCGGATTCTGAGCTGCAGGAGCAGGCGCTGGGCTAGTCGACTCAGTCGAGATAGCCGTAGCAACAGTTTGCTCAGCAGGTCTGAATGCCAACATACGCAGAACCACCATCTCAATACCAACGCGAGCGGTTGGCGACAATGGTAAGTCTTCACGACCTTTCAACACGATCTGGTAATAGAGTTGAATGTCTTGTGGGCTAAGCGCTTTGCTCAGTAGTTCAAGCTTCTCAGCGTCAGGCTGTGCCTTATCTAATGTAGATGGCAAAGCTTGGAACATCGCAAGACGATGCAGTTGGGCCGCAAGCTGATTCAGCAAACCATCCCACTCAACACCGTTCTCAGCAAGGCTTTGGATACACGCCATCGCTTGCTGTGGCTGCTTACTGCTAATCGCTTCAAGCAAGTGGATAGCTTGGTCGGTATCCAGTGTTCCGAGCATGTGAGCAACAGTATCTGTTACGACATTGCCATTACCCAATGCGATAGCTTGGTCTGTAAGGCTTAGCGCATCACGCATACTGCCATCAGCAGCATGAGCAATCATTCCAAGCGCACGAGATTCAGACGTCACATCTTCTTGTTCAAGAATATGATCGAGCTGCTCGTGAATATTATCAACGCTGATCGGCTTAAGATGGAACTGCAAACAACGCGACAAGATCGTTACTGGAAGCTTCTGTGGATCCGTTGTTGCGAGCAAGAATTTCACATACTCAGGCGGCTCTTCTAAGGTCTTTAGAAGCGCGTTAAAGCTGTGCCTGGAAAGCATGTGGACTTCATCGATTAGGTAAACCTTGAAGCGACCACGTGCAGGCTTGTACTGAACATTGTCCAGAAGCTCGCGGGTATCTTCTACCTTAGTTCGTGATGCCGCATCGATCTCGAGCAGGTCAACAAAGCGACCTTCATCGATTTCTTTACAGGTTGCACATTCACCACAAGGTGTTGAGGTAATGCCTGTTTCACAGTTGAGTCCCTTAGCAAACAAACGACCGATGGTTGTTTTACCAACACCTCGTGTACCGCTGAACAGGTATGCGTGGTGCAACCTATTCTGGCTAAGGGCATTCTCTAATGCTGTTAAAACATGGGCTTGACCAACCACTTCTTTGAATTTGGTTGGTCGCCATTTTCGCGCTAACGCAAGATAGCTCATGAATAATTCCGAAAAGGATTAATGACCGTCGAATTCGCAGATGCTAAACACTTCTAGACCTAAGCCTTGTAAGCGCTTGTCACCACCGATTTCTGGAAGGTTAATAACAAATGCAGCGTGTTCTACCACACCACCAAGCTGACGAATCAACTTTGTTGTTGCTTCAATCGTACCGCCCGTTGCTAGCAAATCATCAACCATCAACACTTTATCGCCTTCAACGATAGCATCAGTATGGATTTCTAGAGTGTCGGTGCCGTACTCAAGCTCATAAGATTGTGCCACAGTTTGACGAGGCAGCTTGCCCGGCTTACGAACAGGAATGAAGCCAACACCTAGCTCAAGTGCCAAAGGCGCACCAAATAGGAAACCACGAGCTTCAGTACCAACGATCTTAGTAAAGCCCATGTCCTTGTATGTTTCCGCTAGCAGGTCGATAGTCGCTTTGTAAGCTACTGGATCTTCCATCAAGCTTGTTACGTCACGGAACAAAATACCCGCTTTAGGGTAATCAGGAATGCTTTTGATGCTTGCTTTGATCAGAGAGATTTTTTCTGTGTTCATAATCTTATGCACTTCATTAGGCCGCTTTCCAAACTCTCGTTAACGAATCAAACATCAACGCTCGGAATTAAGGAAAGGTACGATTGGTATTCATTGCAACGAGAGTCATAACTCTGATTGCTGAAATAATAAACGCCCGCTATACAAGCAGGCACACTGGCTTAATGGTAGTGATTTTCTTTGCTGTCAGCAACCAACTCATGGGTTGGAAGTCGCATAAACCATGTGAGAAGAATAACAAGTACACAAATTAGGAAAGCCTTGACCCAAATGATAGGGGCAAAGTAGATGGATAACGCAAAACTCAACAAGATAAAGAATACGCCACGCGTTTTAACTTGTTTGGTGACGGCACCGTGTTGATACCAATTGTTCAGCAAAGGACCCAGCGTTTTGTGCTCATGCATCCATTTATGAACTTGCGGATTGCTTCGCATGAAGCATGCGCTGGCAAGAAGGAGAAAAGGAGTGGTTGGCAGAACGGGCAAAACTATCCCTAGAACTGCGAGAAATATACAAAGGCCACCAGCAATATTGAGGCTTAAAACTCGAACGCTAATTGTGGCCTCCTTGAGTTAGCTATCACCAATCGGCGACGACAGCTTAACTAGAATGTTGCGTAACCATTGAATACACGGATCAACGTAAGTGTTGCTGGTAGCAATGGAATCATTAAAAATGCGGCTAAAAATCCTAAAAAGTAGAATACATTAAACGGGTCTTGAAAGTCTTTGTTATCTGCCATGATTGCTTCTTGTTTTTGTTAGTGAAGGTAAGTATCCGGCGAACCAAACCCGCTTTGCTAAATCGACATTTAACAAAAAAGGCATAGCCACACCATTTGCGCAACTATACCTTAATCAATTATTCACAAAAACCGAGGAAATATAGGGTTAATCAGTAGACCCTTGGTGTATGTCTAAACTAAAACTTGCCGCTCCAAGTAGGCTCAACGACAGTTGGCAGCCCTGTTCGATCGGAAGGTCCCGCGTAATAAAGTTCTTCTTGCAGTTCTCACCCAAGCGCTCACCTGCTGCAATATATTGATTCAATTCACCATTCGACCATTGCCCGTCTAGACCCGCAGGCAAAATGGAGATGGTTCCCTCGGCAAGGTCAGCAACACCAAACAAGGCATTCACTGGGGTGGAGCATTTAGAGCAACGAATCCCCTTCTCTAAGATTTCAGCAATATCTTTGAGATCAACATTAAAATCTTTTCTGTTTCTTATGTAATCGTGGAACAGCGCTCTCACTAACAATGTTGTCGCGGAGCCGCCATTATCAGACGACGATGAATCGACGAGGTAAAAAGCAAACTGCCCGTTCATCATCCACGCATAGTCAAACACAAGTGGCATCATCTCTGTTGATTGCAGTAACCGGTAACTGCAACGCCATGAGCCTTGTCGCGTATCTTTCTCTGGAAGCAGCGCATGCAGTAAGTCTTTTGCTGCGCTTGGGTTATCTTGAAGGTAATTCAGGTGCCAATGCAGTTCTTGGTCTTCAGGGATCTCTCCCCCATCATCCACACAGAACCATTGGCTCGAAAAATCTCGTTGGTCTGAAATGTTATCGAACGAATCTGTCAATGTATTCGCAATCGCACTTCCTAGGTGACGGTGATCCTCTAACGGCTTCGCCAAGAAGTCTTTAATACCAAATCGCAAGGCTTTCGCCACGTCAGACATATCATCAGTGCCAGACACAACGATCATAGGCAGTGACGGGTACTCTAAACTGAGCTCTTCCACAAGCTCTATGCCATCAAGTATTGGCATTGATAAGTCACACACAATTAAATCTGGCGCTGAGTCTCTAAGTTTCTGCAAAGCGTCCAGTCCATTTTCAGCCTCAACCACTTTATAACCGACCTTGTCTAGGTACGCGCTGGTTATACGGCGAAAAATAGGATCATCATCAACCAACATCACGCATTTTTGGTTAATTACTTCCTGAGCCGAGGTCATTACTGGCTGACTGTGAGTTTTGTACATAATCTATAACCTCACAAAACTAAGTCGAATTATTATTGTTATCTGTTCTAAGAACTAATATAAAACTTAGTAATAAAATGCTAAATACACAAATTTGCACTCTTTACTGGTAATTCGTGACGAGGGTTGGAATACTTGTAAATAGTGCAACGAGTTGACGTAACGCAAACATTGATCTCACTGTTACGTATAAATTAGATGAGATTGTAAACAAATGTGTCTGGATTTATGAAATTAGATGATTTAAACCTCTTTCGACTCGTCGTTGAAAATGGGAGCTACACCGCAACATCGCGCAAGACTATGATTCCGGTTGCGACCATCACACGACGCATCCAAGCCTTAGAAGATTCTTTGAACCTTAGGCTTCTCAATAGACACGCGCGTAAACTTTCTTTAACAGAGGCAGGCGAACGTTTCTTCAATGAATGCTCTCCGCTGTTGCAACGTCTCTCTTCTACTGCAGAAGAGTTAACTGACGTGTGCAAAGGCGCTTCCGGTAAGATTCGTATTACGGCACCCTCAAACCTGACCAAGCGCATGATGATGCCAATGTTCAGTGAATTCATGATTCAATACCCTGATATCAATATTGAGCTGATGATGAACAACCAAGCGGATCAGCTGGATCCAACGGAGTGGGACGTAATTTTCCGAGTCGGCCCTCAGCGTGATTCAAGCCTAATCGCTCGAAAAATCAGTGAAGTCAAAGATATTCTTATCGCGAGCCCTGAGTACTTAGCGAAGAACCCAGCTCCAAGCCATGCTGAAGAGCTAGCGAACCATTCGCTACTCAAAGGCTACCCGCTGATTAAGTGGCAGCTGAGTAATTCGAATGAAGAGACGGTGGTGAATAGCGAGAAAGGCCGTTTCAACGCCAATGCGCTTAATGTCGTAAGACAAGCGTGCTCAGAAGGCCTAGGTATCACCCTGATGCCTGACGTGATGATTCGTGAATACATTGAAGATGGCAGCTTAGTGCAAGTCTTAGAAGACTGGAGCGCTAACCCTCGTGATATTTACATGCTTTATAACCACAAAGACCATCTACCAGAGAAAGTGAGATTGTTTATTGATTTTGTGATCGCATACCACATTCATTAAGGTCAATCCCCTTCTCTATAAACAAAAAACCAGAGCCGATGCTCTGGTTTTTTATTTTCTCTATCGCTAGCGAAACTCTGTATGACTAACGAAACGCTAGTTAAGCGCCTTCGTTGTGTAACTCTAAGTTAGCAAGATCTTGTTGAATCTCACGCTGAACCTTTGAGTCGTCATTACGCAAAGAGTCTAGGAAATCTAGGTACACTTGGTCGATATCGCCCGTTACATACTCGCCGTTAAATACAGAAGTATCAAAACGAGAGATGTCTTGATTGCCCATGCCCACTGCAGAAATCAGATCTGGTAGCGTTTGGAAAATCAAGGCGTCTGCGCCAATCTGCTTACAAATCGTTTCGTTATCACGACCATGAGCAATCAACTCTGTCGCGCTCGGCATATCAATGCCGTAAACGTTAGGGAAGCGAACCTCTGGAGCAGCTGAAACCATGAAGACCTTATTTGCGCCAGAATCACGAGCCATCTCAATGATCTGCTCTGATGTTGTGCCGCGAACGATAGAATCGTCAACCAGAAGAACGTTCTTACCTTTAAACTCAGAGCGAATTGCGTTGAGCTTACGGCGAACCGACTTCTTACGTTGTTGCTGACCTGGCATGATGAATGTGCGGCCAACATAGCGGTTTTTCACGAAACCTTGACGGTATGGCTTATTGATCGCTTGAGCGATTCGTAGCGCAATATCGTTTGATGTTTCAGGGATTGGAATAACTACATCAATGTCTAAGTCTGCGTACTCTTCTTTAATACGCATACCAAGCATCTCACCCATCTCAACGCGTGCGCTGTAAACCGAGATTTTGTCGATGAATGAATCTGGGCGTGCAAAGTATACAAACTCAAAGATACATGGGTTTAGTTGTGGGTTGTCTGCACATTGCTTAGTGAAAAGCTCACCGTCAAACGTTGCGTAGATAGCTTCACCTGGTGCTACGTCGCGCATGAAGTCGAAACCAACAGCATCGAGTGCTACCGATTCAGACGCAACCATGTACTCTGTTTTACCTTGAACTTCACGCTTACCAAGACACAATGGACGAATACCATGTGGGTCACGGAATGCGATCATACCGTGGCCGATGATCATCGCCGTTACGGCGTAAGCACCACGAATTGTACGATGCACATTTGCCACAGCGCGGAAAACGTCATCTGAAGTTACGTTACCTTTAACAGTATCGATCTCATGAGCTAATACGTTCAGTAGAACTTCAGAGTCAGAGGTTGTGTTTACATGACGACGGTCTTTTTCGAACAACTTCTCACGAACTTCGTTTGCGTTCGTCAGGTTACCGTTGTGCGCCAACGTAATGCCAAAAGGAGAGTTTACGTAGAAAGGCTGAGCTTCAGACGCACTTGAACTACCCGCAGTAGGATAACGAACATGGCCAATACCAACTTCACCTTGTAGGCGCTGCATGTGTTTTGCTTCAAAAACATCTTTTACTAAACCGTTCGCCTTACGCAGACGGAAACGATTGCTTTCTATGGTACAAATACCAGCGGCATCTTGGCCACGATGCTGCAATACCGTTAAAGCGTCATAAATAGACTGGTTTACAGGTGTTGAACCCACGATTCCAACAATACCACACATGTCCTAATCCTCGATTTTTCGACATTAACTGGCGCTAGAGCGCGCCAGATAAGAAACTAGATGTTGCTTGTAAATGCTCGAAGAACGGCGCAATGATTCGACTAAATTCTGGAACCAATTGCGAATTCTTCCACCACTCAGAACTTGGGAATGCAGTAAACGCATCCATGAAAAACAACACTGCTGACACAATCAGAACACCACGTAAGCCACCAAAGACGACACCGAGGATTCTGTCTGTACCTGACAGGCCTGTTTTCTGAACTAGTTGACCGATGACATAGTTAACTAAGGCACCCACAACTAACGTTGCAACAAACAATGCTGCTATCGCAGTTCCGTTTCGAAACATCTCATCTTCGATATTGGTGAAGTACATCGCTAATTTAGCGTAGTACTGGCTAGCAATAAAAAATGCTCCAAACCAAATAACGAGTGACAAGGCTTCTTTAGCGAAACCACGAACTAAACTGATCACGGCAGAGAAGCCGATCACGCCTAAAATGACAAAATCTAACCAATTCATGAATTCTTCATCTTAAGTTGGCGCGCATTTTAACAGAAAAAATGCTGACGCAAACGTTTTCTTATGGATTTAACGGTTTAAATTTGAGCAACTGGCCTTTTGAACCCGTAATTTTTTCTAATTCCTTAATTTGTCGCTCAAGTTTGGATTTAGAGACATCCGGGCCAATAATTACTCGCGTAAAAGTTTTTTCTTGCTTGGTGTGAGCCTGATAACCGCGCTTTTGCAGATCCTTAACAACGTTTTTTGCGTTGTCAGCATTCTTCAAAGCCATCAATTGAATAATCCAAGCACTGTCTTGGTATTCATTTTTTTCAGGTACCGGCTTAACCACAACTGCCACTTTGTCTGCTTCTTTATCATTAGAAGAAGACGCGGTTTGCGTGTTTGAATTATCAGTACGACCATTTTCAACCACTTGCTCAACCGGAGAATCCGGTAGCGCTATCTGATCTTCAACGGGATCGAGTACTTCAAACACTTCAACATTACTATCAAGCTCAGGCTTAATTGGAATGCTTGCAAACTCTTCTTTGTAGTGGAGCTTCTTACCATCTAGTACATCGGGCAATACAATCACGCCAATGGCCACTAAAATGATGGTGCCGACTAACCGGCTTTGGAATTTACTTGCCATTTAGTTTCCTTTTTTCTGCCAATGCTCCAACACTTCACCCACTGTATGGAAAGAACCGACAACCAACACAACATCGTCACCTTTAACAGAAGCTAAAGCCGCTTCAAAAGCTGTGACAGGGTTTGAATGCTGCTCTACGCCTTCGGGTAGGCCTTGACACAATTCAGCAGCTGTCGCTGCGCGTGGCCCTTGCAATGAAGCTGGATACCAATGAGTTGTGATTGGCGCTAATACTTCCAATGTCGCGGGGATATCTTTGTCATGAAGCATGGCGACTACAACGTGTAAATTTTTGCCTGCATACTTCTTCGCGACTTGCTGCGCAAAGTACTCAGCAGAATGCGGGTTGTGCGCCACATCAAGCACAATCACGGGTTGTTCGCTAATTTGCTGCATACGACCTGGAAGCTGCGCATTCTTCATGCCGTTAACCACGTTCACGTCGCTAATACTAAGCTCTGATGTGCCCAATGCCATCAACGCTGTTGCAGCGTTAGGTAACGGCAGGCTTGGAATAGGTAGTGATTCTAGTTGGAATGCACCACTGCGCCAGTTCCACGTATCACCGTCAACATCATAAGTGTATTGAATACCGACTTGGTAGAACTCAGCCTTAATGTCATCAGCGTGCGCTGCAACCGTAGCCGGTGGCTTGGGTTGACCACAGATAGCGGGTTTACCGCTACGATAAATGCCCGCTTTCTCAAAACCAATCACATTGATGTCATCACCTAGCCAGTCAACATGGTCGACAGCCAAACTAGTAATCACAGAAACATCATGCTCAACGATATTGGTCGCGTCTAAACGCCCGCCTAAACCCACTTCTAAAAGCACAACATCAACCGCTTCAGTTTGAAATGCACGTAACGCCGCTAAAGTGCCATATTCGAAAAAACTCAGGCTGATTTCGCCACGCTCTTTCTCAATGAAATCGAAAGACTGAACCATCTTTTCATCAGATAGATCTTGGCCGTTGATACGAACACGTTCGTTATAGCGAATTAAGTGAGGAGAGCTGTAGACACCAACTGAGTAACCAGCGTCCAATAGAATCGCTTCCATCAGTGCACATGTTGAGCCTTTGCCATTGGTTCCGGCAACAGTAATAACATGTTGAGCAGGTTTGGTGAGGTTTGCCTTAGAGGCGACGGCCTGAACTCGGTCTAATCCAAGATCAATAGCGCTTGTGTGGATGTTTAATAAATAATCAAGCCACATCTCCAAAGAGGATGTGGCTTGAGGAATAGGTTGTTGACTCATCTAACTCATAACCATAATTAAGTTGGTTTGTTAGAAGGTACTTTACCCTTTTTCTGGCGCTTCTGGTACTTCATAAGTAGCTTCATTCGGTGAATCGTTCACAGAAACTACTAATGGTGAAGGCTGGTTGGTCATTTTAGCAACAAGGCTTGCAACGCGCTGACGCATCTCACGACGGTCAACAATCATGTCGATAGCACCGTGGTCTAGTAGGAACTCACTGCGTTGGAAACCTTCAGGAAGGTCTTCACGTACCGTTTGTTCGATTACACGACGTCCAGCAAAACCGATCAGTGCTTTTGGTTCACCAATATTGATATCGCCAAGCATTGCCAAACTTGCAGAAACACCACCCATTGTTGGATCAGTCATAACTGAAACAAACGGTAGGCCTTTCGCAGATAAACGCTCAAGCGCAGCACTGGTTTTCGCCATTTGCATTAGAGACATCAATGCCTCTTGCATACGAGCACCACCACTTGCAGAGAAACACACTAAACCACAGTTGTTCTCGATAGCAGCATCTACCGCTTTCACGAAACGAGCACCAACAACAGAACCCATTGAGCCGCCCATGAATGAGAATTCAAAAGCACACGCTACGATAGGTAAACCCAATAGTTCGCCTTTCATTGCAACTAATGCGTCTGTTTCACCACTGTTCTTTTGAGCAGCAGAGATACGTTCTTTGTAACGCTTAGAGTCTTTAAACTTCAGCTTGTCTTGTGGCTCAAGATCAGCACCTAGTTCAACACGCTCACCTTTGTCTAGGAATGTATCCAGACGACGACGTGCTTTCATGCGCATGTGATGGTCACATTTTGGACATACTTCTAGGTTACGCTCTAGTTCAGCATGGTACAGAACCTGCTCACAAGAAGTACATTTCGTCCAAACACCCTCAGGGATAGACGCTTTACGAGATGTTACGATGTTGCTTTTTTCTAAAATCTTTTCAAGCCAACTCATGGAAGACCTTTTTGTTTCGATTCTTCCGCTTGATTGCGAAAGAAATAAATTTGGGAATTATGCGTGGGAATTAAAGCACATAAAACAGCGACTGTAGATAAAAAACTGGTTGTACCTATTTCCTGGGACTATCTTACGCACTAAACCGTAATAATTTTTGAACCTAAGTCTCACATTTAGTTCAAATTATCCGGTAAAAATAGAGGACCAATTGGCTCTCGTGGTAGCTCAAAATGTTCAGGATAATCAACATCCACCAGATACAAACCTTCCGCTTTTGCAGTTGCGCCGGCTACTTTTCGATCTTTAGCTTCTAAAAGCCACTGGATCCACTCTGGTTTCTGCTCACCTTTACCTACGGCAATAAGGCTACCCGTAATATTCCTCACCATGTGGTGAACAAACGCATTCGCTTTAATATCGATCACAATGTAGTGTCCATGACGAGTCACGTTCAAGTGAATCATGTTTCTCCATGGGCTACGAGATTGACAGTGTGTTGCCCTGAACGAAGTGAAGTCATTCTCACCAAGTAAGTACTGACCCGCTTCATGCATTTTTTTCTCATCAAGATGACCATGATAATGGCTCACACCTGAATTCAAAATGCCTGGGCGTAGTGCATGGTTAAAGATAATGTAGCGATAACGGCGGGCAGTAGCCGAGAAACGAGCATGGAAATCCTCATTCACTTCTGTCGCCCAACGAACCGCAATATCTTTTGGCATGTTGGCATTCGCGCCCATTGTCCATGCCACCATTTTACGATCGACATTAGTTTCAAAGTGAACGACTTGTCCCGTACCGTGAACACCGGCATCTGTACGACCTGCGCACATAACTTCTACAGGGTGATTCGCGACAACTGAAAGAGCCTTTTCCAATTCTTCTTGGACACTTTTCACGTCTCGTTGGCGCTGCCAACCAAAGTAGTGGGTACCGTTATATTCAATACCTAAAGCAATTTTCATGTTCTTGTTCTCTTTGAAAATGGGCGAGAAGTATATACGGAAATCAGTGCTAGCCCAAATAGGATGGGGCTAAAACTTCAATAAACAATCAGCATCGACCGAGACGATGCTGTTGAAAAACCAAATGAAACGATAGCGCTCTGTATCGCCTTAAAATAAAGGGTAGCCAACGCTACCCTTTCTGATTTGTAAATTTATCGACCGTTTAACGTATCGATAAGATTTTTTGCCTCTCGACGAATATCATCGCTGCCGTCAACGATTGCCTCTTCTAGAAGCTTAATTGCCCCTTGCGAGTCACTCATCTCGATGTAGATTTTGGCCAAATCAAGCTTACCCGCAGCTTCTGCATTGCTGTCGACATCATAATTGCCAATATCACCGATAACATCAGGGAATTCGTTAAGACCCACATCCAGTTTAAGCTCTTCATCGTCTGGATTAATGACTTCTTCACCTTCTTGCTCGACTTGAGCCATTAGCTCATCAATCGTCATGTACTGCTTATCACGACTGTTGCCTGATTCGGTTAAATTGTCTTGTTCAGCCCAATTCTCTTCTTTGATTTTCGGTTCAGCTTGCTGTTCAGCCGATGCCCAAATCTCTTGTTGGTCATCAGGCACATCATTATGCATGCTCGATTGTTGTTCTGGCGCTAGGTTAAAGCCTTTCCAGTCTTCGCCGCCGACTTCAAGCATGGCGTCAATATCTAACCCTGCGCTATCAATCGAAGTTGCGTCCAATGGCTTATCGAACATGTTGTCGACAGAGTCTTGAACATCTTCAGAAAGCAACTCAGCTAATGCTGTCTCATCAAAGTCATCAAAGCCTTCTAGTGGCTCGTCTTGAATCGCTGCAGGCGTTGAGTTTGGCTCTGAAGCCGCGCTCAGTGATTGTTCTGGCTGTGCAAAACCAGCCGGTTCAGAGTCTTCAGCATTCGAGAAATCATCAGCCTGACTATAGCTCTGCGGATTTGAGAACAGATCATGCAACGCATCTTGCTCTTCGCCTTGTGGGCTGAAAGAAGTCAGTGGTGTTGGCTTCTCAGCAAACGCATCAGAGATGGCTTCATCTTCACCATATTCCGGTAAATCAAACTCATCGAACTCTACGCCTTGGGCTTCCGCCACCGGCTCGGCATTGCTTTGCTCAATATCATCTAAAACAGAGTCTGCTTTTGCGCTTTCTTCATCGTACTCCGGAAGATCAAGGTCATCGAACTCGAACTTCTCTGTGTCAGGCGCTAAGTCTTGCTCTAACTGTGCTTCATCTGGTTCACTCACCACTTCCGCTAACGCATCGTCTTCACCAAACTCTGGTAGTTCGAAGTCATCAAGCGAGAATTCTTCTTCGCTTTCTGGTTTCGCAGTTTCAACTTGTGGTGCAGCATCTAACTGAGGCTCAGCGGTAGGTTGCGATTCAACACTTGATTGAGAGTCTATAGCAGGCGTTGCTGGCTCTGTTGTTGATTCAGCATCAGCTTCCGCTAGTGCGTCTTCTTCACTAAACTCTGGTAAGTCGAAATCATCAAACGAAAACTCTTCGTCGTCTTGCGCCTGAGCTATAACTTGGGCTTCAGTTTGAGGCTCAACACTTGGTTGAGCATCAATAGCTGGCGTTACTGGTTCTGGTGTTGATTCAGCATCAGCTTCCGCTAGTGC
>NZ_JBFRJZ010000047.1:67703-68009 GCF_041469125.1 Vibrio sp. 10N.286.51.E5
GCATCAGCTTCCGCTAGTGCATCTTCTTCATTAAACTCTGGCAATTCGAAGTCATCAAACGAGAATTCTTCTTCGCCTTCTTGTCCTAGAACTTCAGCTTGTTCTGCTACTTCCGCTTGTGGTGTAGCTTCAACTTTCGGTTCAGCGACAGGTGTCACTAGCTCTGGTGTTACGTCAGTTTCCGCTAATGCTTCTGGTTCAGACGCCTCATCTTCAATCAGCCAATCATCGTCTTCTGGCACACCAAATTCATTTGGAATGATCTCTGGCATGTTTGCAGCACGAACTGGCTCTGGCTCTGGCTCT
>NZ_JBFRJZ010000047.1:68760-88663 GCF_041469125.1 Vibrio sp. 10N.286.51.E5
GCTCTGGCTCTGGCTCTGGCAAGGATTCAACGACATCTTCAAGCTGATCGCTACCTTGGATTTTCGGTTCAAAGTCAAAATCAGAGGTAACGTTAGCTGGCGACTCTACATCGTCGATAGCCTCAGCTAGCCAGTCTTCAACCGTCTCTTCATCATCTTCAGAGATATCATTTAAAGAGGATGGCGAAGCTTGCTCTTCAGAGCTAGCAGCAATGTCTTCACGCTGTTCTTGGACGTCGGTTCCTTTCGGCTCAGATTCTTGTTGTGCGCTTTCTTCTTGAACTCGCTCTTCAAAATCTGGTTTATCAAAATCAGAATTCTCAGATAACAGCGAGTCGATATCCAATTTATCATCCTCCACCGATGATGCGGTTTCTTGCGCTGATACTTCGTTGCTGTTTGAAAGAGGCGCTTGCTCTGATTCAACCGTATTTTCAATTGATGGTTCAACAGGCTCTTCTATTGCTGACAACAAATCATTGTCATCAGAAGTCATTAACTCATCAATCAACGCTTCGTCTGTTGTTTCTAGCGAGTCATCAAGCAAAGCATCCGTTGCTGGTGCAACACCGAACAAATCATCGATAAAACCATCACGATTAAAGGCTTCATCATTTTCTGGCTTAACGTCAGCGCTGTCTTGAATCAGTTCCGAATCTAACGATTCATCAGTAACGACTTCAGGTTGTAGTGTTTCACTAATGTCCGGATCTTGCTCAGGCTCACCTTCAGAGGTTAACGGAGTAAGCTCAACGTCTGAGTCCTTTTTAGGCTCCTCATTGGCGTTGTCCAAACCAAAGGCTGCGTCTAACTCTTTATCAAACGTCTTATCTTCAGATTCAAGCTCGTCTTCAATGCCACTTGTCAGTAAGTCATCAAATGGGTCTAGAGATTCTGATTTTGATGCATCCGCTAAAAGCTCATCATCTGACAATTCACTATCAAGGAAATCATCCAATAAGTCGGTACTTTCGGCGTCGAGTTCGAAATCATCGTCGTCAGAGTCACCTATTAATTCATCCAAGGTTTCCGTGCTGTCTTCTGCGATGTTGATGTCATCATCGGTCGATAAACCAGAAAGCTCTTCAAGCTCAGACAGAGAATCAAAGCCAAGAGGTTCGCTTTCAGACTCATCATCCGAATCGTCCCCTAGCATCTCATCAAGAAGGTCTGTCGAGTTACTTAGGTCTACGTCATCGCCTGCCAGTTGCTCATCAAGCAGATCAACGCTGTCTTGAGGTTCTTCATTTACGATGGGCTTATCGAACTGAGACAGAATGTTTTCGATATCATCATCAGACGCCAAACCACTGTTTAGGTTAGTGGCAATCTCATCGTCGCTATCGAGGTTGAAAGGGTCATTCGCTTGATCGTTCTGAGCAGCAACTTGGGCAAAGATGTCATCAATATCATCATTCGCTGTCGGTGAAGCTGGCTCAGGGGACTGTTGTTCAGAGATTAGAGCATCAATATCAAAATCGTCATTGCTCAAATCAACAGGCTTAGTCTCACTTTGTTGCTCAGAGATAAGCGCATCGATGTCAAAATCATCGCTTGCTGGTGTTTCAGTGCTAGAAGGCGAATCACTTTGCTCTTCCGAAATCAGAGCATCAATATCGAAGCTGTCGTCATCTTCGTCATCAAGAGCAAACAGATCATCTAATAAAGATTGGTCTAGCTCGTTGGAACCGAGATCTTCAGTTTCAGACTCTTGAGATAGTAAAGCTTCAATGTCATCAGCAGACATTGCGTTATCATCAGAAAGATCAAAGTCGACATCATCAGTATCGACGGCGCTTTCCGCTGTTTTGTCTAGCGCACGTTCCATCTCTTCAAGGCCAAGCGCTTTCTCTTCGCCATTAACACTAATGCCGTTGCTGCTGTCTAAATCTAGATCGTCGAAGTTGGTGTCTAAATCACCGTTTTCGCCAATGCTCGCAAATGGGTCATCGTCTTCACCATCTAGATTGAAATCGAGATCAGATTCATCTAAACCAGCAAAGACATCATCCTCTTCGGCTAGCGCTTGATCGTCAAACAGCTTGTTGGCGTCATCTTCCGTACCAAACAAGTCATCATCTAAAGACAGCTCGTTAAGGTCGTCCATCTCGTCGCCCAATGTAATAGGTGCAACGGTACTTGGTTCTGGCTGGAGCGGTTGTTCTTGAGTCGTCTGCTGTTGCTCATCATTTTTAGAACGACGGCCTAACAGCATCACAACGATCAAACCAATGAGCAGACCTGGAATAATCGCAAGAGCCGCCACTAACCAACCATTCGATAACAGTTCGTCCATGACACTTGGTGCCATCTTTTCAATTTCGGCGTTCTTTCTGCGCTCTTCATCAAGCAGCTTTTCCACTTCGCTACGAATGCGGTCTTCATCACTGAGCTCTGTTTTTAGCTCATCCACTTCCGATTGAACATTCGATAACATCAAACGAAGTTGGTGATTTTTCTCTTCAAGTGACAGCAGTTCAGTTTCTGAAAGCTCTAGCTGCTTCTCTAACTTGTTCATCTCTTGGGTTGGTGCAGATTGAGCTAGAGATGATTGAGTTGGAGACAATGGCTTTTTAGCAGTTTCAGTAGTGCTTACTTGCTTAGCAGGAGTAACATTTTTTGCATCAGAACTCGGCGCTTTGGGTTTTGAAGCGACAGGCTTACTTGCAGGAGCATCAAGCTTAGCAAGATGTGAGTTCATGATGTTGATAGCTTGCTGCGTCGAGCTTGCACGTGCTTGATCTAAAGAAGGCACGCGTAGATTGCTCGCAGGCAGCAGGCTATGGATATTCTGGTTTTCAAACGCTTGTGGGTTTAAGCGATAAATAGCCAACAGAGTTTGTTGGACTGAAACGGAGTTATCAGGGCGTAACTTTGAGGCAATAGACCACAATGTTTCTGAGCCGCGAGTTGGACCATAGAAACGTGAAGGCTCAGCGCTATTTGATTGCGCTCTTTGAAGTGGTTCTGAAAACGTAGGCGCTGATTGTATCTGGCCATTAGGCCCTACAACTCGAATGGAATCTGCACGAACAACGGAAATCTGAGTCGCAATGATAAAGGCAAAAGGCATTAACCACGGCTTGAAAATTTGAAACATAAAAGGCTCAGCTAGGTGCTTAAATTCGGAAAAGTGATGATCTATTAAATATATCGGATAAATGACGTAAAACTATAGAGATGAAAACAAAAAATGTGTTGCAGCAACAATATTCGCAGCAATTTCACACAATTTGACTAACAATATTTTTAATCGATTAAAAAAGCCCCACTAAAGAGTGAGGCTTTTTTATCAAAGCAATAAAGCTTAGAAGTAATCGCGAATCAGAACTTCAGCGATTTGAACTGCGTTTGTTGCTGCGCCTTTACGAACGTTATCAGCGACAACCCACATGTTTACGCCACTGTGATGGCTGATGTCGTTACGAATACGACCAACCATTACGTGGTCTTTACCACCTGCATCACGAACTTGAGTTGGGAAGTCTAGAGCTTGGAATACTTCAACACCTTCTGTATTCTCTAGAAGCTGAACCACTTGCTCTGCACCGATTGGTGCGCGAGTTTCAATGTGTAGAGATTCTGCGTGACCGTAAAATACTGGTACGCGGACACAAGTCGGGTTCACTGTGATTGAAGAGTCAGCAAAGATTTTTTGAGTTTCCCAAACCATCTTCATCTCTTCACGCGTGTAGCCATTCTCTGTAAATTCATCGATTTGAGGAATACAGTTGAAAGCGATTTGTTGTGAGAACGCTGAGTTTTCAGCTGGCATACCGTTAAGAAGCTTAGCCGTTTGACCCGCTAGCTCATCGATACCTGGCTTACCTGCACCAGACACAGATTGGTAAGTTGAAACGTTAATACGCTCAAGGCCCACTTCATCGTGAATTGGTTTTAGCGCTACTACCATTTGGATAGTCGAGCAGTTAGGGTTCGCGATGATGTTACGGTTACGGAACTCAGCAATCGCTTCAGGGTTCACTTCAGGCACAACCAGAGGAACATCGTATTCGTAACGGAAGCGTGATGTGTTATCGATGACAACCACACCTTCATCAGCCGCAATTGGAGCCCAACGCTCTGAAAGCTCGCTACCTGCAGAGAAAAACGCAATATGTACTTGAGACCAATCGAAGTCTTCTACGTTTTGTACTTGTATTGTTTTGCCGTTAAAACGGGAAGTTTTGCCTTCACTACGTTCACTTGCTAGTAAGTGCATTTCACCGACAGGGAATTTACGCTCTTTAAGTACTTCAAGAATGGTTTCACCAACCGCACCAGTCGCACCTAAAATAGCAATATTAAATTCTTGGCTCATTGTTTCTCTCTTTTATAAAGTTGGCTTTACCATAAAACCGAGTTTAGATAACGGCGTTAAATTACAAGATTCGTCGCCCGTTAACTCGACTGCACTGTACTCTCTGCGGTCCCAATATTCTTTACGCATCTTGTCAAAAGAACCCGGCGTAACGATATTGCGACGGAATAAGGCGTCGTCTTTGCGCACATCATAGATCAACTGAGTCAAATTGTGCAGTGTTGCTTCATCCCAAGCTCTATCTAATTTCATTTGAGGTACAGGCGCTGTCGGCAATAAGTCGCTTGCATACGCACGCTGTTCAGTACCTAAAAATTCACAATAACTGTTGAAGATCATCGTGGTACCACGCGCTTTACCTTCTAAACCGTAGCCCGCTACGTGAGGCGTTGCAAAAGCGAGTAACGGAAGAAGCTCAAAGTCGACTTCAGGTTCAAACTCAAACACATCAAGCACTGCAGTGAAACCATCGGCTTTTTGCAGGCGAGCTTTTAGCGCTTGGTTATCAACCACAGGACCGCGAGCTGCATTAATCAGGATTTGATCAGCACGTAAGTTGTTCAGCACTTGCTCACTGATCAAGTGATGCGTTGGATACTCACCCGTCTTAGTGATTGGCGTGTGTAATGTAATAACGTCTGATTGTTCAAGCAAAGTCTCTAACTCAGTAAATTCGCGAGTATCACCCTCTTGCTGTTTTAGAGGGTCGTTCAGCAGAACTTTGATACCAATACCTTCAAGGCACTTCGCTAAGTAACTGCCCACTTGACCACAGCCGATAATACCAACCGTTTTATCAAAAACAGAAAAGCCTTGCTGTTGCGCAAGCACCATCATCGCACTGAATGCGTACTCAGCAACACCCACCTTGTTACAGCCAGGCGCCGCAGTAAAGAAAATGCCACGCTCTTTCATCAATTCTTGGTCAACATGGTCCATACCAGCCGTCGCAGTACCGACAAACTTCAGCTTATTGGCTTTGCTGATCAATGACTCGTTTACCTTGGTAACAGAGCGAATCATCAATGCGTCTACGTCAACTAGGTCGTCAGCAGTAAGTGTGCGACCAGACTTCATTGTCACTTCCCCTAGCTGGCTAAAAAGCGCTTCAGCGTAAGGCATATTTTCGTCGATTAAGATTTTCATTTGGCGAGTACTTTTGTTGGGGTCTATCGACCTAAATGTGAATTGAAATGATTGTGCAAAATTCCACACACGGTGTCGAGTAGCAATTGGAATACATTATAAATAAAGGGCTGAATCACCTAACCTTGGCAGACAAGAACCGAAACCAGAGTGAACACCCAAGATCAAACGGCTAAAACGAAAAATGCCCGATTGAATAAACAATCGGGCAAACATCCAGAACAAAAGGATCCTATCTCGCTCTCCAGGAGACAGAGTCTTGCGTCTGTTCAACCAGTACTAACCAAAGTCAGTACTGGTCAAGCTCTGGAAACCTTTCAATCTCTAAACCCAGATTTAAAAACTATGTTCAAAAAACACGTTTACCAACCTGCGTCTAAAAACTTTGTTCTGATGGTCATTATTACTGGGTGACCTGTGCGTGTTGAATCGGCACTAGCGCAACCCTTTAACGATTAACCTTGTCTCTGTAACTCAAGCTTAAGTTAAGCTTGGTACTTTTTGATTACTAGCGTTGCGTTCGTACCGCCGAAACCAAAACTGTTAGACATAACTGTAGTTAGCTCTTGATCACGAGCTTCAGTTACGATGTCTAGGCCAGCAGCAGCTTCGTCTAGGTTCGAAACGTTAATGCTTGGAGCGATAAAGCCGTTATCTAGCATTAGCGTTGAGTAAATAGCTTCGTGTACGCCAGCAGCACCTAGAGCGTGACCTGTCATCGCTTTAGTTGCAGAAATTGCTGGGCTGTTGCCACCGCCATTACCTTGAGAGAAAACTTCTTGGATAGCGCCTAGCTCTTTAACGTCGCCAACTGGAGTTGAAGTACCGTGAGTGTTCACGTAATCAACGCCATCAACGTTTTGCATCGCCATCTTCATACAACGAACCGCACCTTCACCAGAAGGAGCAACCATGTCGTAGCCATCTGAAGTTGCGCCGTAGCCTACGATTTCACCGTAGATTTTTGCGCCACGAGCAACAGCGTGCTCAAGCTCTTCGATAACTAACATGCCGCCGCCACCAGAGATAACGAAACCATCACGGTCTGCATCGTAGGTACGAGAAGCCAGCTCTGGCGTGTCGTTGTACTTAGTAGAAAGTGCGCCCATTGCGTCGAACATCATAGTCAGAGACCAATCCAGTTCTTCACCGCCACCAGCGAATACAACGTCTTGCTTACCAAGTTGGATAAGCTCCATTGCGTGACCAATACAGTGTGCAGATGTCGCACATGCAGAGCTCATAGAGTAGTTCACACCACGGATTTTGAAAGGAGTTGCTAGACAAGCAGAAACCGTAGAAGCCATTGTACGTGGAACCATGTATGGACCAACGCGCTTCACGCCTTTCTCACGGATGATGTCTACCGCGTTTACTTGGTTTAGAGATGAAGCACCACCTGAACCCGCAACGATACCCGTGCGGTCATTAGATACTTGATCTTCAGTTAAGCCAGAATCAGCAATTGCTTGCTCCATTGAAAGATAAGCGAATGCCGCTGCATCACCCATAAAGCGCATTTTTTTGCGATCGATATGGTCAGCAGGGTTCATTTTTAGGTTACCCCATACTTGAGAGCGCAAGCCATTTTCCTTGAACTGCTCTGAAGCGGTAATACCAGATTTACCCTCTTTCAGTGATGCTAAAACTTCTTCGACGTTGTTACCGATACTTGAAACAATACCCATACCGGTGATTACGACTCGTTTCATGTGACATTCCTATAATTCTAAATTCAGCTAGATGATAACTAAGAAGCCTAACAAAAGTGGTCAGCTTTCCTAGAAATTCGTACAATCCCTACCAACATATCGCTTCAAATCACAAAATGATAGATTTTATGACTTCAATTACTAATGCAGAACTGGAATGGAATGAGTCTGGCACGCCAGTTTCAGACCAATTTGACGACGTTTACTTCTCCAATGTTAACGGTTTAGAAGAAACTCGCTACGTCTTTTTAAAGCAAAACCACCTTCCAGAGCGTTGGCTTGAACATGAACAACGCCGCTTTGTGATTGCTGAAACCGGCTTTGGCACAGGTTTGAACTTTCTTGCAGTTTGGCAATGGTTCGATGCTTTTCTTAAAGATAACCCACAAGCGATGACCAAAGAGTTACATTTCATCAGTTTTGAAAAATATCCTTTAAATAAAGAGGATCTCATCAAAGCACACCAATCGTGGCCAGAATTAGCCGAGTATGCGACGCAACTCCAAGAACACTACCCTATTGCTCTACCTGAATGTCACCGCATTGTGCTGGGCGACGGTGCAATCACGCTTGATTTGTGGTTTGGCGATATTAAAGATTGCATGCCCAACGTACCAACCCCGCGTGAAGGTTTGGTTGATGCTTGGTTCTTAGACGGTTTTGCTCCGAGCAAGAACCCAGAGATGTGGAATCAAAACCTATTCAACGGCATGGCTAAGCTCGCTAAGCAAGATTGTAGCTGCGCCACCTTCACCGCTGCTGGCTTTGTTCGCCGTGGCTTAATTGAAGCTGGCTTTGAAATGAAAAAGGTCAAAGGCTTTGGTACTAAGCGAGAAATGATCGCCGGCCGACTTGGCGAAAAGCACGCTCACACCAACATCAAACCTTGGTATGGCCTCGCTCAACACACTGAATCCCAAGACATTGCGATCATTGGTGGTGGTGTCGCCAGTGCTGCATTAGCCAAAACGCTAAGCCGTCGTGGTAAAAACATCACCCTTTATTGTGAACATCCACAAGCTGCGGGCAATGCCTCAGGTAACAACCAAGGTGCGATTTACCCGCTATTAAGCGAAGCGACCTCGAACGTGTCTCGCGTGTTTGGCCCGGGATTACTGTTTGCTCGTCAATTTATTAATCAAGCGGCTCAGTCTATTCAATTTGATCACAGTTGGTGTGGCGTGAACATCTTGATGTGGGATCAAGGCTCCACTAAAAAGCTCAACCGCATGTTGGAAGGCAACTTCCACACCGACCTGATTCAGCGTTTATCGCCAGAGCAAGCCAACGAAAAGATTGGCTTACCCGTCGATAAAGAGAGCGTTTACTTCCCACTGGGTGGTTGGTTGAGCCCTCTGCAACTGACACAAGGCCTGATCGGGAAGTTAGAAGAGACCCACCAAGTTAGCACTCACTATCAACATCAAGTGACTCAACTAGAATGGCTCGAAACTGAACAACAATGGTTGCTCATCATTGAGACACCACAAGGTGAGATTCAAACCAAGCATGACCAAGTGGTGGTTGCGAACGGCCACAAGTTCACTCAGTTTGAGCAGACTCAGCCAGTACCACTGACACCGGTTAAAGGTCAAGTGAGCCACATTCCGACCACGGATAACCTCAGTAAACTAAAAACCGTGTTGTGCTTTGATGGTTACTTAACACCACAAAACCCAAACAATGGACACCATTGTATTGGCGCAAACTACGACAAAACCAACATCGACCAAGAGTTTGATATTGAGGTTCAGCAACATAATGGCGAGCGTCTGCATGGGTCACTGCCAGACCAAGCATGGACAAAAGATGTCGATACCAGTAGCAACCTAGCGCGCCAAGGTATCCGTAGCGTGAGCCGTGACCACTTGCCATTTGTTGGCAATGTGGGCGATTTCGAAGCCATTAAAGATCAGTACCAAGATCTACACAACTTTAACCCACAGCGTGACTCGGTTGATGATGTTGAAACGGTGACAAGCTTCCCTAACCTATACTGTTTTATCGGATTAGGCTCACGTGGCTTGAGCTCTGCGCCATTATTGGCTGAAGTGTTAGCATCACAAATTTGTGGCGATCCGCTTCCCTTACCTGTCGATGTGCTTGAAGCGATTCACCCAAGCAGAATGTGGGTACGCAGGCTGCGTAAAGGTAAAGCATTAACCGCTGGCTGGGTTGCAGATAAGCACTCAAAAACAAATCAGTAGTTTCTAGTTCAACTATTCTGAATATCTAAATATTGGAAATACCTGAAACTAAAAGCTAAAAAGCCCGAGCGACATTATGTCCCTCGGGCTTTTTGTTGTTCGTGTTGATCTAACTTGTATTTACAGCTTAGCAACCGCGTCTTTGATCTGCTGAGCAATCTCTTCGTTGCTGATAGAACCAGACTCAAAATCAAAGTTATCGTAGAAGCTTGGTACTGAAACTGACGCTTTTACGTTTCCGCCAAAGTATGGCGCTGAACCTGTTGCTGCGCCAAGTACCGTTTGTGCACCGCCTGGGCCAGGTGAAGTCGCTAGGTAAACCGCCGGCTTCTCGCCAAACACAAAGCGCTCAATGCGTGTCGCCCAATCAAATAGGTTTTTGTACGCAGCTGGGTAGTGGCCGTTGTGCTCAGCAAAAGAGATAACAAACGCATCTGCTTCAGCTAAATCACGTAAGAATGCTTGTGCGCCTTCCGCTTGGCCAATCTCTTTTTCAGTGTCTTCACTGAACATAGGAACGTTGTAATCGTTGATGTTTAGAACTTTAACTTCAGCACCTTCAATCAAGTTAGCTGCGTAAGTTGCTAGAGTTTTGTTGATAGAAGTAGAGCTTGTGCTTGCGCCGAATGCGATAACTTTCATGATGTGACCTTTTCTGTAAATCCGTTAAGTGGGATTAGAATAACGTAGTCAGAAAATGGAACCATCACAAGGATTGAACGGACTCATTCAAAAATTTCGAATGAGTCTCAAATAACTAACAGCTCAGCAAAATGGAAAGGAAGGGACTGAGCGGATAGTGATAAATTGTTAGCTATTAAGCTTGGTTTTGCAGTTCAACCCAAAGGTCATTAACGATGGTGCGATCTGCTGGCGTTAGTTCAGAGCGAGCGTCATCTAGGCTCTTCTCGATGCGTGCTTTTACTTCAGCTACGTCTTCAATGCCTTCTTCTTCACATGAAGCCACTGACAGAGAAATATGACCACGTAAGTAACCACCAGCAAACAGTTCATCGTCTGATGCGTTTTCAATGCGAGCATCAATTACTTCAAGTAGTTTTTCTTCAAATTCGATAATCATAATATTCTCTTATTTCACAATAAATTGGCTAGTACATAAAGGTTCTACATCGTAGAAGCTGCGTAATGCTTCAGAGAGCATTTTTACGCGAGGCGGAAGACCAGCTTCAAAGATACCCATGACTTCGCTGTGTACTTTATTCATAAAGGCCAAACGATCTGGCTCAAAATCGCCGTGTAGATTGTCACAGCTGACATTAAAAGGAAAGCCTGCACTCATCGCAATGATCCATTCATACGCTTGTGGGCGAATTTCTACTTTTTCAAACTCAGCTTGAACCGACTCAGTTCGACCATCAGGCTCATACCAATAGCCAAAATCTTCCAACAAACGACGCTCAGGACCAGCGACACACCAGTGCGCTATCTCGTGAAGTGCAGACGCATAAAATCCGCGAGCAAATACGATACGGTGATGAAGAACCTCCCCATCGGCTGGCAGGTAAATAGGCTCGTCTGCACCCAGTTCGAGTTTGGTATTGTAACTCTCGAAAAAGGTTTGATTGAAAATATCGATGATGTCTGGGTATTGGTGCGTCATAAAATCAAATTTAAGTAAAAAGAACCGGGGCATTTTGCGTTTTTTTAAGCGCTCGGTAAAGCCCTATCACGAGCAATGGCATTAGGTTGCCCCCAATACTTTACTGTGACAATCGATTGCTGATCCCAGATTACACTACTTTGAGGCGAATGATTAGTTTAGCTAATCTGAAACACCCATTCACGGTACAAATATTCATTCGTCAATCAGCGTTTTTACTACTACACTCGCGCTTCATTTTTATATCCCTAAGGCCTATAAGACTCCAATTTATAGACCTATATTATAGAGCTACAGCAATGCTACTAAGTGTTTTGTATATCATTGGCATCACGGCAGAAGCCATGACCGGCGCTCTCAGTGCTGGCAAACAAAAAATGGATTGGTTTGGTGTAATGTTGGTTGCCAGTGCAACAGCAATTGGCGGCGGTACAGTACGAGATATCTTACTCGGCCATTACCCTTTAGGTTGGGTTGAAAACCCACAGTATCTGGCAATCACCTGTATCGCAGGAGTTATTACAACCGGACTGGCTAAATGGGTTATCAAGCTCAAAGGGCTATTCATTCGTTTAGATGCACTAGGGCTTATCGTGTTCAGTATCATTGGTACTAAGGTAGCGATGACCATGGGTCTACATCCAATGATCTGCATGGTGTCTGCGCTAGTCACGGGTGTCTTTGGTGGTTTACTGCGCGACCTTATCTGTCGTCAAACACCATTGGTGTTGCATGAAGAGCTGTATGCCTCTGTTGCACTTGTCGCTTCAGGTTTATATCTAGGTTTGCTTGAACTTGGCATTAACGACGTAACCGCGACGATTGTGACGCTTGTAGTTGGTTACTTGCTGCGTATGGCAGCTGTACGATTCAAGTGGCGTTTACCTTCGTTCCAGCTTGATCCTGAAAGCTCGGTACATTAAATGATATATTCTCAATTACGCAGAATATAAAGAGGGTTGCTTCATCACGAAGCAACCCTCTTTGTTTTTATCAAATCAGTTTCAAATCTGTTCTGATTACAACGAAGCAGAACTAGATTTTTGGCGTTTCAGTTGTCACACCAAAGTTTTGACCACGGTGACGTAGCAAGTGATCAAGCAATACAATCGCTAACATCGCTTCTGCGATCGGCACGGCACGGATACCTACACATGGGTCATGACGACCTTTAGTGATTAGTTGCGTTGCTTCACCGTCTTTGGTGATCGTGTCACCAGGAACGGTAATGCTTGATGTTGGTTTAAGCGCAATGCTTGCAACAATATCTTGGCCAGTAGAAATACCACCTAAGATACCGCCAGCATGGTTGCTGCTGAAACCTTCTGGCGTTAATGGATCACGGTGTTCACTACCGCGTTGATTAACGACGTCAAAGCCATCACCAATCTCAACACCTTTCACCGCATTGATGCTCATTAGAGCGTGAGCAATGTCAGCATCTAGACGATCAAAAATTGGCTCACCAAGGCCTACAGGCACTTTAGTCGCAACCACTTGAATCTTCGCACCAATCGAGTTGCCTTCTTTTAGCAAGTCACGAATCAGTTGGTCAAATTCCGGTACTTTGTCGGCATCAGGGCAGAAGAAAGCGTTGTTTTCAATCTCGTTCCAATCCACTTTATCAATTGAGATATCACCCATTTGAGAAAGGTAAGCTTGGATTTCAACACCAAATTCTTGTTTTAGGTATTTCTTCGCAATTGCACCTGCCGCTACACGCATTGCAGTTTCACGAGCTGAAGAACGACCACCGCCACGGTAATCACGCACACCGTACTTTTGATGGTACGTATAGTCAGCGTGTCCAGGGCGGAACTTGTCTTTAATTTCGGAATAGTCTTTAGAGCGTTGGTCTGTATTTTCAATTAATAGACCAATAGAAGTGCCCGTAGTTTGGCCTTCAAACACACCTGATAAGATTTTCACTTCATCCGCTTCACGGCGAGCCGTTGTATAACGAGAAGTACCAGGGCGACGACGATCCAAATCTCTTTGAAGGTCTGCTTCGGTAATTTCTAATCCTGGTGGGCACCCATCTACGATACATCCTAGTGCGATACCGTGACTCTCTCCGAATGTGGTCACTCGAAAGTGTTGTCCGATACTGTTTCCTGCCATTGCTTCCTCTAAATCAGCCATCAATCAGAAGGTTTGATTCCTAAACCGACTGGCTAATAGCTTTACTTGTCTATTCTTCGTGAATTCATAGTGGCTTTATTACCAAATGATGTAAACCCCAAAAAACGAACAATTGTCAGTTTATCGAAAAATAAAAAAGGAAGCCCATCACTAGGCTTCCTTCTTTCAATACCTTTGATTCACTTGGCATTCAATGTGCGACTAACTCAAGCGTTCAAATTAATCGTCGTTCGATGAACCATCCCACACCATATTAAAGTTCACATCGGTAATGTACTGACTCCACTCATCACTGATTTTGCCAATGATGCTGTAGTTTTCATCTAATTCAAGTGAGTAGCTATTATTCATCCCAAACAAGAATGAAAGCACCGCATTCGTTCTACCCTCGTCAAATACATCGTCACAAAATTGTGGGTTTAAAGTATCACCGTTGCTTGCTGAAATGGATTCAGACGTCACAGTGAACCTTTCAAAAATAGCCGCATCGCCATTGTGCGAGCTCAGCAGTCCATCACAGCTAATACCATTCATCCATACCTTGATATAGTCGTGTGAATTACCAGATGAAAGCTCGGCTGTACTCATCTGTAATGACGTAGAGATAAGCTCGTATTGGTGGTCTTGTTCACCAGGCCAATATAGGTCAGCATCTCGCAACTCAGGGCCATCACTGGATTTAACTTGAATACGCTTTTCTGCATCCGCTTTGTTACTAAAGCCAACATAACGACTAGATTCACCATCCTCAGTCCAGAGCATAGTCAGGGCACCCTGTGAGATTAAGTTACTATCATAATCATTGGTTAGGTCGTAACTCATGGTCATCACTTCGCCGTCATCGACAAATGAACCGACCAAAGTGTCACCTTCGACAATATAAGTACCAACTTTTAGCGTCGCCTCTGTTGTACATTCTGCCTTATTGCTTAGGTCACGATCATTGTAGAAGATCTCACCATCTTCAAAGCGTACTGTGTCACACCACACTTGAGCGTAGTTTGTACCGTTAGAACCTCGCTCTAAGAAGTACCATGTGTTGTCTTCTAATGGGTGAGAATCACCTGGTGGTAATGGCGCTTCTTCAATAACCGGGAAGCTCAACGTTGCCGAGACCCACTCACTATTGACGCCATCATTGACTGAAACCGTGAGTGTTTCTTTGTCAGCTGCCGAAGAACGAGGAAGCAAACCAGAGAAACTCACCACGCCTTGCTCGCTTACTAGAGCATTAAAGCCCGTACGTGAAGTCGTTGATAGCGTGGTTGCCACTTTGTAGTTTAAGGCGTCACCATCTTGATCTTTGAACAGCGCGCTTACATCCAGCGTATCCGTCAGCGACTCGCCTTCTGTTAGCATCCATACATTCATCTCCGACTGTAGGTATGCAAGCTCGCCCTCATCTACAACTGGAGGCTGGTTATCCGTTAACACGGTTACTTCAAAGGTCAGTGGGTATGAACGTGCCTCGTGCTCATCGGTCGCAAAGATATGGTAAATAAAGCTGCCTGCACCCTCTGGTTCACCCGTAATCATGCCTGTTTCCGAGTCTATAGACAGACCATTATTACCATCACCATCAACGACAGTCATAGTGAAGGACATGTCATCGCCTTCGGCGTCTTGGAATTTGTCGCTAACATTGTATGGGCGCCATGCTTCACCCAGCGTCAATTCAACGGGCTCAGTGGTACCGACAACTTTTGGTCGGGTGTTTGGTAAAACGATGATATCGCCGCCACCCGGTGGAATATTAATAATTGGCGAGTAATCATCAAGCGTTTGATCATCGGCTTCAATGATCTCTTGTGTTGCTTCTGCCATAGCTTCAGTCAGCTTCAGCTTAGTTTCGATATCTCCGTCAGAATGATCGACCAACACTTCGCCAATCAGGTTAAGTGCTTCTGCTTGCTCTGTGGTATCTGCAATGTAGTCACCAAAAATAAGTGCTTGTGACACCTCAAGACCTTCGTCACCCGTGATAGCAGCAACTACTTGCTCCTCAGCTTCAGCTACTGTCAACTCCGAGTCTGCAGCTAGCAGTTTGTTCACCATGTTCGTCATTGGGTTAATGATTGCGCCGCTGCCCGCATTAGCTAGTGTGAAGTCGTGTTGAACAAGACCACGGTTGCTGTCTATTGTTTGACCTGCAACTGCCTCAACACAGACCACGGCACCTTGATGCGCAACTGGAATGTTTACCTTACCATCGACATCAGTTTGACTACTCTTGCCTGTTAAGTCCGTATCACAAATACCATCTTGGGTCGTATCAACCCTGACATTAGCATACGCCAAATAACCATCAATGGCCGTGATAGAAAACGTCGTTGGGTTGCTCGACGAATCGCTGTCTGAACCACACCCAACCAAAGCCATTGCAATTGACGCTGCGAGCAAGCCTTGCTTTTTCATTATTGTTCCTTATTAAACCTATTCAATGAGTCTTCATACAGCCAACTTCAGTAGGCTGTGATAATTAAAACATCACTATTTTTAGAGGTTTACTTGGAACTCGCAAGGTACAGGGAATAATGGAAAACCCGTAAAATAATTTCTAAATTTTTCCAATTATGCAAAGTTAAGCCGCCAATTTATTGTGGAGCCAGCTCTTAGCAAATTTGAGATCTTTCTCAATCAGGCTGTGGCTACAATCTAATAGTTCACAGATCTCTTGATGCTTTAGGCCAATGTAATATTTTAATTTCAGCACATTAGATTGTCGTGGATAGCGTTCCGTAAAATCCATCAATGACTTCTCTAACTCAATGCGTTTATCAAGGGGCAGGTATTCAATCGAAATTGCATTTTCTATGCGCATTAAATTGCCCTTTTTTCTTTTATCAGCCTTCAACGCCCAAGAGTCATTAATGAGAATATGCTGCATAGCTTTAACGGACATCAAAAAAAAATCTCGCGTCCCTTCTATCTCACCCTTCCCAACGGAGCCAATCTTCAAGTAAGCCTCATGAGTCAATGTCGTCGTAGAGCTCGTATCTATCAAAGGCTCATTAAATACCTCTGCACATTTATAACGTCGTAATTGAGCTAACTCTTTAAGCCGATAGTAAGCAAAACGATACAATTCAGCTTCAGACTGCTTGCAACCATGTTGCCATTGGTAAATAAGAGTAGTAAGCCCCTTGTGCTCCTGAATTTTTTTTATGGTCGACAAAATTTAACCTTTTAAAACAATTAAATGGGAAGTCACAACAAGTAAACCAATAGGTTCATGTCTTCTGTGGCAATCCAAGAATCGAATAATTCCTCATCCAAAAAATATCCGCCTTCTTAGAAGCCGGTTTTGCTTTATAACCCCCAAGAAGGGGGCGTCCGCGCTATCAATTCTTCAATAACTGCAGTTGTTGTTCATACTCTATGTCCTGTTTATCTTGATGTCGTACATATCGCCGAATGACTTCTTCATTCACACCAACCGTATCTGCAAAATACCTCTAGCCCAAAAGTAATTTCCCCACAGTTTCTTACGTTTATGTGGGGATTTATTGAAAAGTCTAATTGCTATTCGACCCTTTAAAACTCCTAACAAACTCAAGACTGATAACTTGGGAGAAACAATGACAGAAAGATGAACATGATCTGGTTGAACATTTAACTCTAAAACCTCGCAGTCTTTCACATTGCACAAGATATGGATTGAACGATAAAGCTCCTTTCCACCCTTATCTTTCAAAATCTTATATCTGTACTTTGGGTCAAAACTATATGGTATTTGCAACGCCAATAGACATATGATGAATTTCTGTAATCGCCCATGTGGTTGTTTCCTCTTACTTGTGATGAATAAGAGATTACTTCTAACATGAGCACTTCTCGAGGCCATAGCCTCAAGCAACAATCACCACCGACTAGGGCGGTGGTTTTAAGGAACTACTAAACCGTCACGACCATTTGAATTAACGTCTTCAACGTAAACGTCTAGGTCAACGATATTCAGATTTCGAGAGTGAATAATTTCATCCCAATCAAGTAAGGTATGGCTTGATGGGTAAGCCATTGATGTGACATCATATATAACCGAATCAAGTTGCAATTTTTGAGCACTAAGATTGTGCGTCTCTATAGAGAAAGCCACTAAAAATGCGGTCAATATCGTAAGAAAGAAAGAAAAATACACGGATTTGGTAGGATAACGTTGAATAAACTTAATCACTTTATGAACGTTATTATTGTTACGATAATTTAATGGATAACAACGCCTTACATTTTCGATATCATTTGCTAAAGCACGAACACTTTGATATCGACGAGAACGGTTTACGTTAGTCGCATGTTGATGTACTCGAATTAAATCTCTAGACGCTATTTTATCTGGAAACATCTTCTGTAGGATCCGCCCTAAAGAGAACACGTCAGACCTTTCGTCCAAACTTTCACCTGTGAGTTGTTCTGGACTAGCATAAATTCGACTTACCGCTTTAATGGAGTTGAGTGAGTTATCAGGCGAACAACTAAGAGTTTGAGTAAGATTGAAATCAATAACCTTAGGTTCTCCATGAGCATTTATGAGTATATTTTCAGGTTTTAGGTCAGCATGTAGAACTTTCAACTCATGCGCATACTCAATAGCAAGGCAAATATCTCGAAATAACGTAAGCTTTTGGTCATAAGAAAGTGAATTAGTAGACAGATATTCATCGAGTAAACAGCCATCAACGTACTCCATTACTATATAAGCAACTCCTTTATGAAGACCTGCGTCATAAACCTTCGTAATATTGGAATGATTGAGGTTTGCCATGATTTGAGCTTCGTTGAAAAGTTTGTCTTTGCCTAAAATATTAAACGCTTCGGCGTTAAAAAACTTAACTGCGTAGTTATGCTCAAACAAATGGTCACGCCGTGAAGCAAAATAAACCATCCCGAAGCCACCTTTACCTAGTTCATGTCCAATAAGGTAACGATCATCAACTATTTCGTTTTCAAATGATTGAAACGCAGGCACCGAAGAGGATAAATGGATATCTAACAATTGAGTCAAACACTGTTGTTCATATGACAAAAGTAAATCGGAAACTCTTCGAGCCATTTGCGGTGAAACATGGCTTAGCTCCGAGAGTCTTGACTGCCACTCTTTCGGATCCATATCAATCATGCGATAAAAAACTTGGGTACTACTGAGGTCTGGATTCATTTCTAGTGCCAGTAACAATTGCTACTCATCTTATATAATACAATACCAACCTACTTACATAGCCTAGAAATGAATTGATACAGTTTTCGATGATTAGACACTAATAAATAATGTATACATTGAAGGTGGCGATATTTCAGGCGTTAACGTATCACATCTCAATAAGAAAATTAGATTGCCCTCAAATACAAAAAACCTGACAATTTGCTAGTGCTTTTCGCCACTCTCTTGCTTGGAGAGGATGCATGGGAATTGGCACCCACTCTGCATCTGGTAATAAAGAACCACCTTGAGCGTGACAGCTCAGAAACATTTCTTTCAGTTCATATTTCAAACTCCCGGAAACGTATTCGCCAGCGAGCTTATCTTCTTTTACGGCAAACCATTCCACGGCGAAATCACCAGCGAACTCAGGTAAGTAAGCTTCTTGCTCTTGTTGGGTTAGAGGTTCATTACACTTGGGTGCTGGATGCATACTGTGTCCACCACTAAGTGCCTGTTCTGAAGTGATAAAACCTTGCAAATCATGTTTAGATTGACGCAAAACCAATGCGGAAGATGCCCGCGCTACATAATCATTTGAGTTTTCAACACGTTGTAAAAAAAGCGTTTTTTTATCTTTATCAACTTCAGGGAAGTAACGATCAACCAACAAAGAAGCAGCCTGAGAAAACGGTATTTGTGATAATTCATCTAGCTCTCGAAGCTGTACTTTTCCACTATATCGATGACGATCTGAGGCTGATACATAGGTAAGAGGAATCTCTAATTGCCCATGACCGTTCAAATCAACATGAATACTGTTGTCCTTAATTTGATAATCAGATGTTTCAAGCAGCAAGCTATTTAGGAAGTGCTGCATCGTAAGTAAATGCGTCATTTAACTCTATCTCTTAGGATTCATTTCATTATTTAATAGGTCGTCTGTGGCGACCATTTTGATGTCAGTGGTTTTGCGCACCGTCTACGCTTTTTACGTGTTTCTGCAGGAGTACCTAGTACCAAGAAACCCACAGGAACATGACTCTCATTAAGGTGCAGATGTTCTTTCACATTTGGTAGGTCCACAGCTTCCGTCGAATACCAAACGCTACCGTAACCACTCGCATCCGCTGCTAGGAGTATCATTTGGCATGCTGCAGCCGCAGAAAGGATCTGATCTTGTTGTGAGATCTCTTTGTGTGGTTTGATCTCTGCAGAGACCAGAACTAGCATCGGAGCTTGGCGTAAATAACTTGATAGTCGTTTGACTTGCCCTTTATCTACATTCACATCAGACGCAACCCATGCGGCACTCAATAATTCAACCAGTGCTTCAACTTGTTCATGCTCTATCACTAGAAAATGCCAAGGGTTAAGATTCCCATGATCTGGAGTACTCATTGCGGTTTGCAGTATGGTCTCTAAATCACACCCAGCCGGAGCTGGTAGAGATAACTCATGAACATGATAAGAGACACGTTGTTGAAGAAATTTAATCAATTCCATGACGTTGTTTTCGATATCCGATTAGTAGTAAAAGTAAGAAGTAAAGACTCCCTCATAGACAGAACCTTAAGCACTAAGCTCAGCGCAAATCCCGTCTAACGTAATGTTTTC
>NZ_JBFRJZ010000048.1:0-381 GCF_041469125.1 Vibrio sp. 10N.286.51.E5
TCTTCAATTTAAGATTTTGTCGGCTCAATGAATACTGACTTCAAAACTACAAAAAGTAATTCTAAAGCTATTATCTTTCCAACAGAAAGATAATGAATTGACTGTGCCAAATACCTTCTTTCTACAAGAGAAAGTAGTTATTCGTATTGGTCACTCAGTTCATTGAAACCAAATTTGATTCCGAGGAATCTGTTTTACTTCTCTTTAAAAAAGGGAAGATAAAACGTTTTGATATTCATCAACGAGTGCCCACACAGATTGATAGGTTTAAATTGTTAAAGAGCTTCTCTTCGTTGTGACTTACATCACTTCGGAAGAGGCGGCCATTCTAGCGATTTAATTCTCAGTGTCAAACACTTATTTGGAATTAATTCCTACTTT
>NZ_JBFRJZ010000049.1:0-37640 GCF_041469125.1 Vibrio sp. 10N.286.51.E5
CAATTTAAATTACAGGCTCTTTTAAGATCTTTAATTCAGTTTCAACTGAAACGTTTTAAAGCTAAAAGTTTTCTTAGCTAAAGCTTCTCAAAGCAAACAATTCTAAACTGAGCAAATCGTATTCGCTCACACGTCATACCAAAACTATCCTCATTAAAGTTCGCGAAGATAAACGAGTACGTTTACCATGTTACTTAGTTCTCGATACTTTAATGAGGTTCAATGAACTTTCTCGCACACCTTCACATCGCCAAGCACTGTAACAGTAACTTAGCAGGTAACCTGTTAGGTGATTTTGTTAAAGGCGACCCTAATAAACACTATTCTGATTCCCTTTCTGACGGTATTAGGCTTCATCGATTTGTTGATAGCTATACTGATCGTCATGATGTATCTCGTTCTGCAAAATCACTTTTCTCAGACCAAACACGACGCTTTGCGCCTATCGCACTCGATGTGTTTTGGGATCACTGCTTAGCCAATCATTGGGCTCAGTTTTCACAGCAGACATTAGAACGTTTTTGTTTAGATAGCCATGAGCAGATCTTTGAACATCAAGAGCCACACTGGCCAGAAAATTTCGTTATGGTTCATCAGAAAATGGCTGAGCATCGATGGTTAGAGAGCTATCAAGACATGTCGTCTATAGAGGTGGTATTGCAGCGAATGGCGTTGAGAAGGCCTAAGCTCGGTATGCTCGAGGCATGTTACGATGACCTCGAACGTCACTACGATACGTTGCAGTGTCACTTTAATGAGCTTTATCCCAACGTTTTAGAAGAAGCGAAGCAGTTTAATGCGCTTCAAATGAAGAAAAATCAAAAGGAAAGGTAAACAGCGTAATGCAGGTTTGCTACAATCCGCGCCTATTTAATCTTTGAGCATCATACTATGTCTGAATCTACAAAATCTTTTAACCAACTAGGATTATCTGAGCATCTTCTTGCCACGTTGTCTGAGCTTAATTTTACGGCTCCTACCAGTGTTCAAGAACAAGCAATTCCATTGGTATTAGAAGGCAAAGATGTACTGGCTGGTGCTCAAACGGGTACAGGTAAAACGGCTGCGTTTGGTTTACCGATTATTCAAAGATTAATCGAGACAAAAGACAACGTTATTCCGAACCCTAAGCTCGTTCGTGCGCTTGTATTAGTGCCAACTCGTGAATTGGCACAACAGGTTTTCGATAACTTAACTAGCTACGCAAAGGGCACCGACATTAAAGTCGTGGTGGCTTACGGCGGCGTTAGCATGAAGGTGCAAACTGATAACTTACGCGGTGGCGCAGATATTCTTGTCGCGACGCCTGGTCGTCTTATTGATCACATGTTCACTAGAAACATCATGTTGAGCCAAACGGAAGTACTGGTACTGGATGAAGCTGACCGTATGTTAGATATGGGCTTCATGCCTGACATCAAGCGTATTCTTTCTCGCATGAACGAAGTGCGTCAAACTCTGTTCTTCTCTGCAACGTTTGATAACAAAATCAAAGCGATTGCACACCGTATGATGCAGAAGCCAAGTGAAATCCAAGTTACTCCAAAAAACAGCACCGCTGAAACCGTAACACAGATGGTTTACCCGGTAGATAAGTCGCGTAAAAGTGAGCTATTAGCGTATTTGATTGGTTCAAAAAACTGGCAACAAGTGTTGGTGTTCACAAAGACTAAGCAGGGCACTGATGCTCTCGTTAAAGAGCTTAAGTTAGACGGCATTAAAGCGGCATCAATCAATGGCGATAAGAGCCAAGGTGCGCGTCAAAAAGCCCTAGACGATTTCAAGTCAGGCAAAGTTCGTGCGTTGATCGCAACCGACGTGGCAGCTCGTGGTATTGATATTCAGCAGCTAGAACAAGTTGTGAACTATGACATGCCATTTAAAGCAGAAGATTATGTTCACCGCATCGGACGTACTGGCCGTGCGGGTAACAGCGGCTTAGCGATCTCTTTGATGAGTCAGGATGAAGCTTACCTATTGGGTGATATTGAGCGATTACTTGATACTCGCTTGCCTCAAGAGTGGCTAGAGGGCTTTGAACCAAGCCTTGAAAAAGATCTAGCGCCCGATCGTGGTGGTCGCAGCAAAAGCCGTTCATCAGAAAAACGTAAGATGAAAGCGAAGCTTAAGATTCACCAAAACCGCGGTAAAGCACGTCGCTAATAAGCTGTACAAAGCTCCAGTTTAAAGATCTATACATATAAAAACGCGCCGTTACAGTGACTTCTGTAACGGCGCGTTTTTGTATCTTATAAGCTCATCATGGGTATGAACCCGATTAAGCTTTATGTTCCTGGTTACACTTCCATTCACATGGCACTTCATAAATCAGCTCTTCAATCGAGGTTGGATTTAGAGCCCACTCTTCATCAATATTGAACTTGCTGACCATCTGCGTGTTGAAAAGCTGCCAATGCTTAAGTAGGGCGTCTTCGGGTGAGGTGACCATATCACCTTCATTCCAAGTGCTTTCCATAAAGGGAGTGAGGCATACAGCGCCGTTTGCGTACATGATCATTTGCCATTTAACTTCGTAAATGTTGATCATTTTGTCTGGGTTAGCTGCATTGTACTCAGCGGCAAGCCCGTTAATCTCTTTTTCAACATCGCCGACATTGTCGATGAAGTAATCAACTAGGTTGTCTTCTTGGCGAACAGAATCTGAAATAAGCTGCATTGGCCTACGTGAGTGAATCATGTTGGTGAACAGACGCATGCTAAACAGGTAGATAGCGATATTTGGCGCAACATCTTTTGGCAGCTCTTCCATAATCTTACTGATGTAAGACTGAAAATAATCGTGTAAACAATCACTTATTGCATGCCAAATCTTTTCTTTGCTACCAAAGTGGTGGCGGATAAGGCTATGCGAGACGCCTGCCTTTTCACTGATGTTTCGCAGTGATACACGATCGTAGCCAAAGTCACAGAACATGTCTGCGGCAACGCTCATGATCAAAAAACGCGTCTCTTCGGCGTCTTTTGCACTTCTTCTACCTTGCTTCTTTTCGGTCATCTTCATTTCACATAATTACCTGATTACAACATTCTACACTGTTTTTACTGAAATAAAAAATACTGCACAAGTGGAAAGTAAAGCTTGAGAATTATTTAATATTAAATATACTGCCCACCTGTGTAATAAATCATAATAATTAAACGGAGAGGCATCATGCAGTTCAATTTGTCGATCAATGCCATATCGAGCAAGCGCATGGGAGCTGTTATTGCAGCACTATTGCTCGCAGGCTCTCTAACTGGATGTGACAAAGTTCAGTCAGAGGAAAATGTGCAGGTAATCAAGCCAGTCAAGCTGTTCGAAATCCCACAACAGACTGATATTGATCTCGATAGCTTCATTGCAAAGGTTGATGCAACCGACCGTGCGGCACTTTCTTTCCAAGTGGGTGGAGATATAGAAACCTTCGATGTTCGTATGGGACAAGAAGTGAAGAAAGGTCAGGTGTTAGCCGTATTAGACGCGACGGATTACCGTATTGCCGTTGACGCAGCCCAAGCTAAATTTGATCTGGCGAACAGCCAATACAAACAAGCTTCTGAGTTGTATGCGAAAAAACTGGTCAGTACCGATTACTACGACCAAGCCGTAAACACCTTTACTGCCGCTGAAGTTGAGTTGGACCAAGCAAAAACAAACCTTGGCTACACTACCTTAGTTGCTCCATTCGATGGCGTGGTATCGATGGTGTTTGGAAAGCAATATCAATTGATCGCAGAAAAGCAGCCTGTACTGAATATTTTGAATCACAGTGAAATGGATGTGACGTTTTCAATTCCAGTATCAAAGCTTGAAGACCGTTCTATTCAAGACCTAACGAGCTCAAACATGTGGGTTGTGATGGACAGCCACCGCGGCATTCGTATCCCGACTCGCTTTAAAGAAATCTCAACGCAACCAGATGAAGATACCAACAGCTACCAAGCGGTTGTGTCTATCGAAAAGCCAGAAGGCATCAATCTACTTTCTGGTATGACAGCGCAAGTTGAAGTTCAGAAAAGTAAATCTGACTACGGCATTGGTATTGTGGATTCAGCTTGGTTAAACAAAGACGTAGCCCATGGTGAACTATGGCGTTATAACCCTGACTCTCAACTGATTTCTAAAGTACAAGTCCTTCTTGATGAGCAAGGCAAGGTTATCGACGGATTGTCGTCTGGTGACCTTATCGTTGAAGCGGGTGTGGATGTGTTATCAGACGGACAACAAGTAAAAGCTTGGCTTCGTGAGGGCGGTATTTAATGAACCTTTCAAAATTATCAGTTGTTGTCGCGTCGGTTCTGTTACTTCAAGCCTGTAACAATGAAGCTGTTCACCGTGAACAACCACCTTTGTTGGTTTCTACCTTTGAAGTTGGCGCACCGCTTACTAATCAGTTCAGAAGTTTTAATGGACAGGTGATGCCAGCTGAATTGACTCCCTTGGCATTTAAGCTAGCAGGCGAGATTCAACAAGTATTAGTAGAAGCGGGCGACAATGTCGAAAAAGGGCAGTTATTAGCCACCTTAGATAACGCAACGTACGTCCAAGATCTGACTGATGCTCAATCTCAATTCAAACTGGCGAGCAAACAGTTGGCCCGTGGTACTGAGATGTTTGGCAGCGAAATGTTATCGCAATCAGAACACGACCAACTGACGGCTAACTACAAGCTCGCATCGGCGAATTTGGCGGCGGCAAAACGCAAGCTAGGTTACACAGAACTTTTAGCGCCATTCTCAGGAACAGTTTCAACTGTCGATAAGCAACGATTCGAAAATACGACGCCTGGAGAAACACTACTGAGTGTGTACCAGAACGACAAGGTGTATGTGCGAATTCAAGTATCAGATTCGATCTTGGCGTCAATTAGCCCAGACATGCGTTCAAATAGCTATCGTCCTGAGGCGACCTTTGGCGGTCACACAGGCCAATATCCACTGACGTATCTAGAACACACCAGTGAACTGCACCCACAATCCCGTACCTACGAATTTTGGATGCAGATGCAGCAGCCTGAAAGTGAAATTCTGCCGGGCACGAGCGTTACGGTCAATGTAGACATGGCGAAAGCGGGCCTGAGCGATGTTCAAGGCTACCAATTACCAATGACAACGCTAGAAGCGGGCTCTGAAGCGAATCAGTTCTATGTGTGGAAAATGGAAGACGGACAAGCATTCAAAAGCGAAGTAGAAGTCGACAAGATCAGTGGCCAAGGCGCACTCATCGCTCATGGTGTTGAGCAAGGTGAGCTACTCGTAAATTCGAATTTAAGAAAACTCCGTGACGGAATCCAATTGTCAGGAAAAGCAGAATGAACATCGCAGAATATTCAATAAAGAACAAAGTAATCAGCTGGCTGTTTCTAGTCATTTTGGCCATTGGCGGTGTGACGTCTTTTGGTAATCTATCCCGTTTAGAAGACCCAGCTTTTACCATTAAAGATGCAATGATTATTTCAACTTACCCTGGCGCTACGTCAATGGAAGTTGAAGAAGAGCTGACTTACCCACTAGAAAAAGAGATAAGACAGCTTCCGTACATCGACAAGATTACCTCGACATCATCGAACGGTATGTCCCAAATTATGGTCAGTATGAAGATGGACTACGGTCCAGACGAGCTGCCTCAGATCTGGGATGAAATGCGCCGTAAGATCAACGATCTACAACCAACACTGCCAAGTGGTGTAAATTCCGTTCAGATCATCGATGATTTTGGTGATGTGTTTGGTGTGATGATCATGCTGACCGGTGATGGTTACGATTACGTTGAGCTCAAACAGTACGCAGATTACCTAACGCGTGAAATCGAACTGGTCGACGGTGTCGGTAAAGTAAGCATTGCAGGTGACCAACAAGAACAACTGTTTGTTGAGATGTCACTGGAACGCTTAGCCGCATTGAACCTAGATATGTCGACGGTTACGTCACTGCTAGCACAGCAAAACAGTGTGGTATCGGCAGGCGAGGTGATGCTGAATGGTCAAAGCCTTACGATCAAGCCAAACGGCACCTTAAGCACGGTTGAAGAACTAGAAAACCTGATCATTCATGGTCGCGATACAGGTAACCTGATTCGCTTGAAAGATGTCGCTGAAGTAACTCGTGGTATTCAAGAAAAGCCGGGCAATGTATTAACGTACAACGGTAAACCAGCAATCAACTTGGGTATTGCGTTCTCTTCTGGTGTAAACGTGGTTGAGATTGGTAAAGCACTGGATGCGGAACTGGATCGCCTAGAAAGCATTAAGCCAGCGGGTGTAGAACTGAATTACTTCTACAACCAAGCGCAAGAAGTAGACAAATCTGTGGCTGACTTCTTAATCAGCCTAGTTGAAGCGGTAGCCATCGTTATCATTGTATTGTTGTTCGCAATGGGCTTACGCAGTGGTTTGATCATCGGTTTGGTTCTTCTATTGACGGTATTCGGTACCTTCATCCTGATGGATTACAACGATGTTGAACTGCACCGCATCTCTCTGGGGGCACTGATCATCGCGCTGGGTATGCTGGTGGATAATGCGATTGTTGTCGTTGAAGGTATTTTGGTGGGCTTGAAGAAAGGCAAAACCAAGCTTCAAGCAGCGAAAGACATCGTCAAGCAAACACAATGGCCACTGTTAGGTGCGACCATTATCGCTATCACAGCGTTTGCACCGATTGGTTTGTCGAAGGATGCGACAGGCGAATTCATGGGTTCACTGTTTTGGGTACTGTGTTTCTCACTGTTTTTGAGTTGGGTAACTGCACTAACACTAACGCCATTCCTTGCCGAGATGTTGCTTAAAGAAGAAGACAAGGTTGATGAGAACGAAGACCCATACAAAGGCATCCTGTTTGTGGTATTCGGTGCGTGTCTGAAAGTAGCACTTCGATTTAGATGGCTTACTGTAGTTAGTATGGTCGCTCTATTAGCAGTTTCTGTCGTCGGTTTTGGTATGGTGAAGCAGCAGTTCTTCCCGCCGTCAAATACCCCAATGTTTTACGTAGACATGTGGATGCCAGAAGGCACCGATGTTCGTGAAACGATCAAGCAGACAGAAAAAGTTGAAAGCTACATTCGCCAGCAAGACGACGTGGAGTTTGTAACGACAACGGTTGGGCAGGGCATGCAACGTTTCGCACTGACTTACCAACCAGAGAAAAGCTACGAAGCGTACGCCCAGTTACAAGTAAGAACCACTGACCGCGACACTATGTTTAAGGCTCTAGCGGCGCTAGACAAAGACTTAGCGAACGAATTTGAGCAACCAAAGTTCCAGTTCAAGTTGATTGAGTTTGGTCCGTCACCCGCTTCAAAAATTGAAGCGCGTATTATCGGTGCCGATCCACAAGTACTGCGTAACATTGCAGTTGAAGTCGAAGACATCTTGCTTGCCGATCCAGGCTCTCGAAATGTTCGTCATGACTGGCGTGAACGCACTAAAGAACTTGTACCACTGTTCAACGAATCTAAGGCTCGTCGCCTAGGCATTTCAAAAACTGACTT
The DNA here is from genome assembly GCF_041469125.1 of Vibrio sp. 10N.286.51.E5. NCBI lineage: Bacteria > Pseudomonadati > Pseudomonadota > Gammaproteobacteria > Vibrionales > Vibrionaceae > Vibrio > Vibrio sp. 10N.286.51.E5. The sequence goes on from NZ_JBFRJZ010000049.1 coordinate 7,490, forward strand.
GTCTGAGACATTACAGATGGCGTTTGGCGGTTACAACATCGGCCTACTGCGTGATGGTACTCATATGTTACCTATCGTGGCGCGTTTACCGGAAGAAGAGCGTTTTGATTTCGAATCGCTAAACAATGTGAAGATTTGGAGCCCATCACTACAAACTTACATCCCAGTTGAGCAAGTGATTGATGGCGTAGAGCTTCAATGGTCTGAGCCACTGATTCAGCGTCGCGACAGAAAACGTACGCTAACAGTATTGGCTGACCACGATGTTCTTGGTGATGAAACGCCAGCGAGTCTGTTTGCTCGTGTGAAACCAAAGGTAGAAGCATTAGATTTACCAGAAGGCTACAGCATTAGCTGGGGTGGTGAGTACGAAAGCTCTAAAGATGCGCAAGAATCTCTGTTTGGCTCACTGCCAATGGGTTACTTGCTGATGTTTATCATCACGATGCTTCTGTTTAACTCGGTTCGTAAGCCGCTTGTGATTTGGTTTACGGTGCCACTCTCTATCATTGGTGTTTCAATTGGTCTGTTAGGTACCAATATGCCATTCAGCTTCACAGCGTTCCTTGGCTTATTGAGTCTAAGCGGCATGATTTTGAAGAACGGCATTGTACTGCTTGACCAAATCAACAGTGAGCTATCAACAGGTAAAGACCCATATTTAGCGGTTGTCGACAGTGCGATTAGTCGTGTACGACCGGTATCTATGGCAGCATTAACGACTATCTTGGGTATGATTCCTTTGGTATTCGATGCATTTTTCGGCTCGATGGCGATTACCATCATGGCAGGCTTAGGCTTTGCTACCGTACTAACGCTAATAGTAGTACCGGTGATGTTCGCTATTTTATATAGAATCAAACCGTCCACTGCGGGTTATTAGGGAATGATATAAAACAGATTCTTTTAAGCCAGCCCAGTCAAATTTGACTGGGTTTTTTATGCGTGTTGTCCCGTCCTGAAATGTGTTGACACGTGAGAGCGGTATGAGGGTACGAATAGGCAAGCATTAAAAAATCCGCTACTCAATGGTCAAGCGGCTTTGAGAAGGATAGGGCAATTCTAGATTGCTAGCCGTATGTCTAATTCAATCGGCTTTGGCATGGCTAAGTGATAGCCTTGATACATATTGAAGCCTAAGCTCTGCATCGCTTGGAGTTGTTGTTGGGTTTCTATGCCTTCAATCACTGTCTTTGCGCCAATTTGGTTTGCAAGATCAAGTACTAACTCCATTTCTCGAGTGTCGCCTTGTTCAAAGTCCAACATAACCGAGCGGTCTATCTTGATGATATGAGGGTTAATGTGACGAACGCGTTGTTCGGTTGATGCTTGTGTTCCAAAATCATCGACCGCTATTTGAAAGCCATTATCCGCAAGAGAAAGAGCGGCATCTTTCAAACGCTCTTCACTTTCTGCGTTCAACTCTACCAACTCCATCACTATCTGTTCGCATGAAAGGTTAAGCTCGTGAAGGCGTTTAGCTAACAAGCTATCGCTGACCTTTTCTGCAGCAAACAACTCACCAACGTTTGGAAGAACGTTCAAAAATAGATGTAAATGACGGATTGTCGATTGTGCGAAGTTACGGATATGAATCGCTCGACTCAACCTCTCTACATTGATTTTGTCTGTGCTTGAGGTTTCGTCGGAATGGAAGAAGTGATCAGGACGAACAATATCACCTTTGTTATTTGAAATGCGCACCAAAGCCTCGACACCTATCTGAGTCATAGAAGAATCAAATATAGGTTGGTAGACACTTCTAAGTGTTAGGTCTTGATATTTCGCAATAAACTGCATATCGGCGTCCACAGATATACAGCTAACAAATTCACTTCTGTCTGATAAAATCATAGTCGCTAATAAAGGTGTTTATTTAATGACGAGAATATACGTCACGGCTGTCACAATATTGACAGGTGTTACTAAATTGTCAATTAATAAAAACTCACTTGTAGAGCCAATATTTAATTAAATATAATTAACGAAAAAACAGCATGATAATTGATATTAGTCATTAAAATTATTTATCATTCACCATTAATAATGATTATTGTGAATTTAATCTCTGAGTAATCTATCTCATATCAACATCAATCAATATAAGCTTTCAGCGTAAATACACCAGTTAAAAGTAGGGACAAAGCCCCAGGTTATGGGGGAATGTCAAAGTTGCAATATCAACAAGCAGCTCCGTTTGCATATAAATGATATCTACTTCTCAAAATATGAATGATGATCTGATAAGTTATTATTTTATTGAAGATAAACTTTGATTGATTATTGGGCAGGGCTTGATATGTATTTTTATAAAATATTGGGATAGAGGTCTAACAATGTACTTTCAAAACTGAACGAAAAAGTTGACCCGTATTCCTACTGCCATTGAAGTACCGCATAAAGTTGCAGGTATTTACGAACCAGTTGTTGATTTCTTGACCGTTTTAAAGGGTGTCCAAATTTAATGAAGCAAGGGCTGATTTTAAAATTATTATTTAAGTCAGTAGCGAATTGAGAATCACTCTCTCTTAGCGTGATACCTTGTTGGCTATATTCCGTGATCTCGTCTGGGAGTTCACCCATCCACCAATGCAATAGTTCACCGCTGTTTTTACTTCGGGTTATCCAATGGTCGGAGACAATGATCAAAACGTCATTGGGTTGGATTGCAAATCCATACTCTGATTGCCAGTTATGAATGTCCAACATCAACTTTCTACGACAAGTTTTCCCCGCGCTCACCATGTGGTGACTGATCATCCAAACTGTTCCTATTTCAGAGGAGATTCGGAAGTGTCGTGGGGTTTCACCAGAAGAAAGCATTTCGAGCGGGCTGATGTTGCTTGCATGATTAAAGCTAACGAAGGTGTGCTCCATTCGTCGAGCAAATGCCTTTCCTATATGGTGCTCACTGATCCCTTGATTGTGTACAGTAGGGTAGTGGCGTTCACAGAGCTTTAGGCAATCGTCTTGAAATTGATTAACGCTTTTAATCACTAGATCTAATAACAATGAAGTCCCTTATACACAGCTACTATCTTATTGATGGGCAATAGTACGGTAATTGCGGTTCCGTTACCTATCGTCAAAGTGCGAGTTCTTGATCTCTCTATCAAAATTAACCATTGCTGAGTGATTTTATGGATAGCACTGGCGCTCTACAGGTCTGTATTCTAAATTATGAGGAATTCTAGCTAGTTACCTCGACTATAGTCTAGTCAGCAAATCACAATTGATCTACTTACTCTTTATTTGGAAACATTCATGACCATTCAATTAGATTCGAAACAAAAGTCTGAGCTTACTCATACGCTCCAAAAGTACCTGCAGGATGAACTCGATGTGGAGCTTGGTCAGTTCGACACAGAATTCTTGGTCGATTTCATAAGTAAAAAGTTTGGGGCGGTTTACTACAACAAAGGGATAGAAGACGCTCAAAAAGTCATGGAACGTAAAATGTTAGATATCTCAGATGAGCTTTACGAGATCGAACAAATCGTTGAAATCTAACGTTTAGCCCAAACTTGTTCAAATAATTTGAATAACTCGTTTAATTTGAAATGATGTAACTATTGTAAAGCTTGGTAAATAATATGTTACACAAACTTAGTGTAGGGTACGCTTTTCAAAACTACACGATTCGTTAACATTCGGAAGAGATGCATGGACAACAACGTTAGAAATTACAACCCTTTAGCAAGAGCGATGCATTGGATTTCAGCTCTCGCGGTATTTGGCTTATTTGGTGTAGGCCTGTGGATGGTTGATCTTTCATACTACAGCGAGTGGTACAAAACAGCGCCAGACTATCACCGCTCGGTAGGCATTCTTTTGGCTGCCGTTACCGTTATCCGCTTGGTCTGGAAAATAGTTACCGCGTCACCTAAAGTGGAAGGTAAAAGCTATGAAGTTGCAGCAGCGAAGATCGCTCACGGCTTCATGTACATCAACTTAGCGGTTTTGTTTATTTCAGGTTATTTGATTTCGACATCAGATGGCCGCGGGATAGAGGTATTCAATTGGTTCACTGTACCAAGTATGGGCGAACTGTTTGCAAACCAATCTGATCTCGCAGGTACGGTTCACTACTATGCTGCATGGGTACTGATCATTATGGCATCAGTGCACGCCTTAGCGGCGATAAAACACCACGTTATCGACAAAGACGATACGCTACGAAAAATGATAGGAGCTTCAAAATGAAAAAGTCAATTATCGCTACAGGATTAGCATTTGCTATGGCAATGCCTTTCGCTGCGAACGCCGCTGATTACGTGATTGATACAAAAGGTGCGCATGCTTCAGTTAACTTTAAAGTTAGCCACCTAGGTTATAGCTTTATCCAAGGCCGTTTTAACACATTCTCAGGTGATTTCTCATTTGATGAAAGCAACGTTGAAGCATCAAAAGTAAACGTAACTATTGATACAACAAGCCTTGATTCAAACCACGCAGAGCGTGACAAGCACATCCGTAGCTCTGACTTCATTGATGCAGGTAAATTCTCTGACGCTACTTTCAACAGCACAAAAGTGGTTGATAAAGGCAACGGCAAACTTGAAGTAATGGGTGACCTTAAGCTTCACGGTGTAACTAAGCCTATCGTTATCGAAGCTGAATTCATCGGTGCTGGTCAAGACCCATGGGGCGGTGAGCGTGCAGGTTTCGTTGGTACAACTCGTCTAGAACTTGCTGACTTCAACATTCCAGTAATGGGCGCTTCAAGCTATGTAGATATGGATCTACACGTTGAAGGTGTAAAGAAGTAATCTAGCTATTGTTGATCGCTAACTAGTATCAATCTCTTATGTAACACCAAAAGTTAAATAGATACTTAGAAAGCAACAGTTAGAAATAGAGAAAGGCGCAAAGTTTTCACTTTGCGCCTTTTTTATTGAGATAAATGGCAACGCGTTTAGGTCTGTTTTGTGTCAAACCGTTTAGTACGTTAAAAGCCACCGTTTACCTCTAGCCAGTCAACGTTGCCATGACTGAGTTATCTAATTGAACTACTAATCCCTAATAGTTCAACTTAAGATTAGTTAAGCCGTTTCTAGTTCAGCTTGTGGAACCACGTTTAGTCGGTCACCGTAGATTGGACGTAGTGCTTGCATCACTTCAATGCGAGTCAACACACCTACCATTACGCCGTTTTCTAACACTGGAAGCATATGTGGTTGGCTTACTTTCATCGCTTTTGCACGCTCTTCTAGAGAAAGAGATGTCAGGCGAGTAGCGAAGCCCATGCTTGTCGTCGGGTACAGTTGCTCTTTGTCGATGCATAGGAACTCAGCAACGTCCACTAGCTTGTCGTTTGCGTCGATTGCCACAACGTCACGGCTCATTAGGTCTACAACTTTTTGGCCTTTAGTTGGGATGTAATCTTGGCACCAAAGGTCAACCATTACGTCATGAACAGAGAAGATACCCACTAGACGACCTTCAACATCGCAAACAGGAGCGCTAACAAGTTGCGCGTCTAAAAGTGTATCAATCGCGACTGATGTTGGCATTTCTACGCTCAGTGTAATTGGTTGAGTGTTCATGATTTGCTTGATAGTAGTTGCTGTGTTCATAGTAATTTCCTTAACTGACGTAATTTCTGTTGTTTGTGTAATAGCGGTAATTTTTGCTGCTTTAAGTTGTGGGCGACGGTAGATGCTCCAGTTCGCTAAGCCGACCAATACTGAACCACCTACGATGTTGCCGATTGTCACTGGTATTAAGTTTGCGGTGACAAATTGCATGACGTTTAGGTCTGCATACTGGGCTGGTGTTGCGCCGATTTGCATCCAGAAGCTTTCTGGTGCGAATGCTTGAATCGTGATGCCTAGCGGAACCATGAACATATTCGCCACACAGTGTTCAAAGCCTGAGCTTACGAACATTGCAACGGGTAACACGGTCATCATTGCTTTGGTCATTGCGTTAGCAGAGCTGAACGTTAACCAAATCGCTAAACACACCAACAAGTTACAAAGCACACCCAAAGCAAACGCTTGAACTGGGGTGTGGTGTAGCTTGTGTTGAGCAATGTTTAAAGCGTTTAAGCCCCATTGCCCGCCATCCAGTTGATACAAGCCTGCTGCGCTTACCAAAGCCAATAGGAACATGGCACCGATAAAGTTGCCGACATACACCTTGCCCCAGATAGACAGCATCTTCGTGAAGGTGATTTGCTTGTTAGCCCATGAGATGCTTGATAACACTGAGCTGGTAAATAGCTCACCACCGCAAATCACAATCAAGATCAAACCCATACTGAAGGCAAGACCGCCGGCTAAGCGACTCAGTCCCCATCCAGCATCAGCGCTGCCCGTGGTTACCGTGATGTAGAATAAAAAAGCAAGCCCGATGAATGCGCCAGCCATGATTGCCAAACTCAATGTCATGCTGCTGGTTTTATTTGCTTTACTTAATGCAAACTTCTCTGCTTCCGCCATCATTTCTGTTGGTGAGAACAGTTGATGATTTTCAGAAGTGCTGGTTGCCATATCCCCCCCTTGAACAATCCGTCATGTGTAATTCCTAGTGTTAATGACCTGGTTAATCCGTAATGGTTAATCAGTAATGTTTTGCAGGGCTCGTTGTGTCCTGCCATTCCAGATTAGGGCGTTGAGGGGTAGAGGTAAAATTGATAATTTTTAGAAACCACATCAAATTTATTGATATAGATTTGGTTACGCGTAGAATGAAATTGATTGCTCATTGGCTTTATAAAAAACGAGCATCAGGACACAAATAATTAAAAGCATTAAGGATGAATTTTGCGTTATTCATTAAAGCAACTCGCGGTATTTGATGCAGTAGCAGACTCCGGGAGCGTTAGTCAGGCAGCAGACAAATTGGCGTTGACTCAGTCAGCAACAAGTATGTCTCTTGCACAGTTGGAAAAAATGCTCGGCAGGCCTTTGTTTGAAAGGCAGGGCAAGCAAATGGCCCTGACTCATTGGGGGATGTGGTTAAGACCAAAAGCGAAGCGTTTACTGCAAGATGCGCAGCAAATTGAGATGGGTTTTTACGAGCAGCATTTGTTGAGTGGCGAACTCAAATTAGGTGCTAGCCAAACTCCAGCGGAACACCTCGTTCCGGATCTCATCAGTATTATTGATAACGACTTTCCTGAGATGCGAATCTCGCTTGGCGTGCAAAGTACCGACGCAGTCATTGATGGTGTATTAGATTATCAATATGACTTGGGTGTTATCGAAGGTCGTTGTGATGACAACCGAGTTCACCAAGAAGTGTGGTGTACCGACCATTTAACGGTGGTTGCATCGGCTCATCACCCGTTTGCGAAGCGCGAACGAGTCAGCTTGGCACAATTAGAACAAGCAAAGTGGGTATTACGCGAACATGGTTCGGGTACTCGCAAAGTTTTTGATAGCTCTATTCACCATTTAATTGGCGATCTCGATGTATGGCGAGAGTATGAACACGTTCCTGTTTTAAGAAGTTTGGTTGCAAACGGCCCATATTTAACGTGTTTACCTTATCTAGATGTCGAACAGTTTGTTGAGTCAGGTCAACTTGTGACGTTGAATGTTTCTGAGCTTGAAATGGAAAGAACCTTGTCCTTTATTTGGCGTGCTGACATGGCAGAGAACCCACTTGCTGAATGTATCAAGCGTGAAGGTAAGCGCATGATGAAAGGCAAACGGTCGGTTCTTTAGCCGCTATTCAACACCAATGCTAATAACTAAATATGTTGAATAAGCGATTCCGGTCTCTATCTAGTGATAAATACACATCTGCATACATTGTTAATGTGATCGTGATCGGCTAAATAAGGGCTATCTTCCCATAGTATGCTTACTTGATTTTAAGTGAGGCTAAATCCGGTTGCGTTCAATTACGTAATTAGGCTTTAGAAATAGTATGAGTACATTAGTCGCGATTTCATTAACAACAGGTATTTTGTCAGGTCTATGGGGATGGATTGCTATCTCTTTCGGCTTATTGTCATGGGCAGGTTTCTTAGGTTGCACCAGTTACTTTGCTTCGCCAACAGGCGGCGTTAAAGGACTAGCAGGTAGCTTATTGACCAACATGACTGGCGTATTCTGGGCAATGGTGATTATCGAAAGCTCAACCTTCGCAGGGTTAGAGATTTTAGGCTACATGATTACTGCTATTGTGGCTTTCTTTATGTGTATTCAAGCGAAACAAGCGTGGCTAGGTTATATCCCAGGCACCTTCATTGGTTGCTGTGCGACGTTTGCTGCAGGTGGTGATTGGCAACTTGTAGTGCCATCTTTACTGTTTGGTGGTGTATTTGGATACTTGATGAAAGCAACGGGGCTATGGCTTCACGAGAAATCGACTCAATCTTCGGAAGTTGTTGAACAACACGCTAAACAGGCAAAGGCTTAATTCGTTAACCTAACCTTAGTTAGTCACTGTGAACTCTTGCAAGATAACCCCCAATTAATTTGTATATCGATTTATACAGGCACACCGTTTGGTGTGCCTTTTTTGGTTGAGGCGACTAGCTAAATATTTCATCAGTAGAGCAACTGATAGCATCTATAAAACAAATTATGTTTAGGTATTTCCATTCGCCATGGTGATCACGCGTTTTAATGTCCACCTTAATAAAAGCGGAATGCATTCTTGTCCTTGATTCTCGCAATGAGAAACAATGGCGAGTGCAAGGTCGGGTTTTGCATGTTTCTTCAATACCTTGGCAACCACTTTCTTTGGAGGGATAGGGTGATCGTATGGAATCTTAACCATGTCACGGAAAAAGCTCTCAAATCCATTCATATATAGGTAATGCTCGATATCTTTATCTGGCAGTTCCGTGAGTCGATGTCTTTCCTGATCATTACCAAGCTTCGATAGCACCGTTGCTGCGTATTTTTTACCCGCCGCATCGCCGTCAGTTACCACATGCCAATCGATGCCAAACTCTTGCGCGACCTTAATCAACGCCTTAAGTCCTGATTGGGCGAACTCAATAATCTGCACACCTTCCGCTGCTAGGTTATAGCCACATTGGTTGGCAAGTTCATTGAACAACCAAACCTCGGTTTCACCTTCTACTAATAGCCAACAGCGAGCAAATAGTGCCCCAGAGCGGTGGAAACGGATATGAAAACCAATTCGTCGAAGTTCATCCTTACTGAAATGGTTCATGTTGAGTTGATTGGCGATGGTTTTGTCTGACTGACGAACCAAGCGACGAATCGATTGAAGTGGGACCGCCGCAAGTAGGTCGCCACTGTTGGTGGTCAGGATTTTCTGCATGGGCAATTTCTGCATCAAGCTCCAAGCCCTTGCCAAGTGTGTTGGGTGCAATCGACCTTCTGGATCTTCAAGGATCAACAGAGGGCGCGCACATCGCCTTAAGTCGTTTGGCCCTTTAGCTTGTAGATAAGCGTTAAGTAACCCCATGAATAATAAGCGAGTTTGTTTGTTCTTGGTCTCTTCGACGAGTTGATGAATACTCTGATCATTGGTACCCGCAGAATAAAGCAATCCGTCTCGCTGTTTTCTAGGGTTACGACGAGAAGTACTTTTGAAAGAAAAATAGTGCTCAATCAAACTTTGCATCGACTCTAGGCTACTGCGCATTTCACCTTTATTAACATGTCCGGGTATCGCCATAAGACGGCGGCAGGTGTTGTCTATTCGTTTTTCTATTCTTGCCTGACGGCCATTGCCATTGCCATTGCCATTGCCGTTGCTGGCGTTTCCATTCGTGCCATGACCATTGGTTGTGTGATTATGTCCGTTCCCATGCCCGTTATTTGGATTGTTGTTCCCATTTCCGTTTGCATTGTTAGCGTGACCGTTATTAGCGTGAACATTAGTCGGCAGGTGAGCATTGTGGTTGAGTGAATTTCCGTTGAAAGGGCGATCAAAGTGCCTTGCGTCTCGTAAACGGATCACAGGATGTAAGGTCATTAATTCTTGAGCGAGCTTTTCTGAGTGATGGAGTTTGAGCGGATTACCGTCCAAACCAAGGAATGCATAGTGTGTTGTTGTCTCATACTGTTCTAACGTCGCGCTGATGCGATAGTAGATGCGAAATACGCCAAATTCATCTTGAACCCAAATAGGTTTGAGTTTGCGATAACGACCTGCGTTAAGTTCGCTCTTATCGTTAGCTTTTAAAGCGAGAACAATTTGAAGATGTTGAGACTGCGGGTGTGAAACAGAGTAATCGACATGAAAATCGGTCATTTCAAAGTGATATGGCACACCGTCTGAGGGCAGAATGACGGAAAGGGCATCCAATAATGAAGACTTACCCCAAGTATTTTCACCAATAAGCGTGGTTAGCTCGTCAAACGCGAGTGACATGCGCTTGATACCTCGAAAGCCAGAAATCTCGATTCTTTCTAGTTGCATAGGCTTACTCCTAACGGAAGGCTCTGCTAATTATTTGAAAGCTAACAGATATCTTTAATCATAATCGAAAAATCCAAATGCGGTATGCTCACCTGTCACAAAACCCGTTGTTTATTAATACGGTGCAAAATGAGATTTTTGATCTATCTCGAGTATTTTTTTGCAGTGCAGTTTCATAAAATTCACGATTCTGTCATGATTCTCGACCTAGTATGAAGGGACAAAGAGAGAAGAAAATATGACTAAAAAGAATAAGCCGACAAAAATAGTGTTGGCACACATCAACGACACCCACTCATACTTTGAACCAACCTCGTTACAGCTATCACTTAAAATGAACAACCACATCATTGAACCTTATGTCAGTGCTGGTGGCTTTGCTCGAATTTCAACACGCTTCAAACAAATAGAACAAGATGCCCAGCGTCAGAAGGTTGGAACCTTGTTCTTGCACGCTGGTGACTGCTTCCAGGGCACGTTGTACTTTTCCTTATTCAAGGGAAAAGCCAATGCCGATTTGTTGAATGCCCTTAATATAGATGCCATGACGCTCGGTAATCACGAGTTAGACATGGGTAATGAGCCCGTTGCGATTTTCGCGAAAAGAATCAAATTCCCGCTGTTGGCCGGTAACTGGCATCTATCGAATGAGGATATCAATAAAACTCATACGCTAGCGGACAACGACATTGTTAAGCCTTATCTGCCTGAAACACGAAGTGCTTCTTTTATAACGAAAGAGTTTGATGGCGAGAAGGTCGCAATATTCGGCTTAAGCATCGACAAGATGGCAGGCATCGCTAACCCAGATATCGATACACCGTTTGAAAATGCTTTGGAAACAGCAAAAGGGACCATTGAGCAAATCCATCAAGCAGGTATCAACAAGATTGTGTTACTTAGCCATCTTGGTTACGAAGCTGATTTAGAGTTAGCAGCCAACGTAACAGGTATTGGTGTCATCGTTGGTGGTCATAGTCATCGCTTACAAGGTGATTTCTCTGATATCGGCTTAGTTAAAGATGATGAATACGGTGTGAAAATTGGCGATACCTATGTTGTGCAAGCGGGTTTCCACGCCATGAGCTTAGGACACTGCGAAATCGAGTTCGATTCTCAAGGCAAAGTGACGCACTTCAATGGTAAAAACGAACTGTTATTAGGCCGTCGACTCTTTATAGACGCGAAACTGAGTGAAGTAGGGCAAGACGATGCCCACGATATGGCGTGTGAGTTTTTAAACAATCACCCTAATATTGCAGTGTGTAAGAAAGATCCTGAGCTGCAGAGCATTCTGACGGATAAATACCAGCCGCGAGTTCGAAAGCTTCAGCAACAAGTGATTGCTCATGCAGACACTAAACTTCGCCATGTACGTATTCCAGATGCTAAAGGCCCGAGTCAACTAGCCCCCTTGGTTGCTCAATCATTTCACCATCTAATGAACAAGAAAGGGCATCAGGTTGACTTTGCCATTCACAACGCCGGTGGTGTAAGAAATTCACTGAACAGCGGCGATGTCTCTGTTGCCGATATTGCCGGAAAACTACTACCGTTTGCAGTACCTATTGGTGTGTATGAAGTAAAAGGTGAAACGATCGCTGGCATGCTTGAAGGTGCAATCAATAACGCGATTGATAATGGTGTCGTGGGCACAGGTTCAGGTAGCTTTCCTTATACACATAATTTGAGGTTTTGTTACCACAAAGAAGCGCCTATAGGACACAGGATTCACCATCTAGAAATTCACTCTGATGATTCAGGTTGGCAAGCTGTTTCTCGCAACCGTATTTACCGGGGCGCGTCGTCAGCCTATACAATGAAAGGCAAAGAGGGCTATAACGCTGTGTTGGATATGATCGGTGATGGCACGGTCACCACTGACTCTATGGCAGACTGCTTCATCGAGTTTCTGCAAGACCACCCAGAGTCGCTTCAACTCAATGAACCGTTGAATTGCATGGAGTGTTTTAGATAACTAAAGCTGATACTGATATTTAACACTATTACTTTGGGTTATTTATAAAATTGGCATTGTTTATGCTTTATCTCTGCAGGTCGCCTTCTTGTGGAGATATGCATGGATAAGAAAGATTGGTTAGATGCGGTAGCGGTTGTCGGTTGGGTATCAGTTTGGTCAGCGTTAGTGTATTTAATACCTGCCGCAGGGCTGTAAATTGCTCTTTTTGCAACTTCATTACGCAGTGCAATAGTGTTTGACTTGCGAATTTATTCTTAGAATCAATTCGCGTGTCTATTTGACAAAGTGGCATCAATCAGAAAGGAGCGTTTGCTCCTTTTTTGCTTTTTCCGTGCAAATTTATATAGACGAAACACAACCAGAGGATTATTATCCACGCGTTTGGGGAGTAGTTAGCGCAAGTTTACATATCGTCATCTCGTTAGGCCAAGAGTCTATCCGGTATGTAAAAGTGAAATCCCATATTTCACTTCAACGAGACCAACGCAATCACAGTCAAGATCCGTAATGGAGCTTGATATGCTTTGTTTGCGGAAGGTCTTTGTACAGTTCTTCCGCCCGGAGGAATAATGAACTCAACTCAATCTCTATTATCTACAAATAGTGAATCCTTTTTTTCATCGCCAATCATGACGACTTATGCGGGCTTTTTCCTGCTAACGGTTATTCTCGTCTCTATTGATATCTATCAGACTCGTGGCGGTAACGTTACTATCAAGAAAGCGGCAATCTGGAGTGTTTTCTGGTTTGTACTTGCGTTTTTGTTTGCTGGCTCGATTTACCTATTTTGGGACATTTATGCGCCGAACAGTGACTACACAGCGCAAAAAGCAACCGTGTCATTCATTACGGGTTACTTGTTAGAAAAATCCCTTAGCGTAGACAACTTGTTTGTTTTTGCGATGATCTTTGCTCAATACCAAGTTCCTGAGCATCTAAGACCTCGTGCGCTTCTTTGGGGCGTAATTGGTGCATTGGTGCTTCGTGCAATTATGATCGCACTAGGCGCACAGCTATTGGCGGAATACCACTGGGTGCTTTACGTGTTCGCTGCGTTCTTGATTGGTACAGGTATTAAGCTGGCATTAGACAAGGGCGAAGAGGAGAGTGTGAATACTCTGCCTGAAAAGCTACTTCGTAAAGTGATGCCGGTAACAGAGGACTTCCATGGCCCTGCATTAATGGTTAAACAGGGTGCTAAATGGGCATTCACTCCAATGATGTTGGTCATCGGTGCGATCGCAGTCATGGACGTGATGTTTGCATTAGACTCTATCCCTGCGATCTTTGCGGTAACACAAGAACCGTTCTTGGTACTTGCGGCTAACGTGTTTGCGTTACTTGGTCTTCGCTCGTTGTATTTTGTACTGCAAGGTATGATGGACAAGTTCATCTATTTGAAACCCGCGCTTTCATTCATCATGGTGTTCATTGGTGTGAAAATGCTTCTGGTTGATAGCGAGTGGGCTATCCCAACTTACTGGTCATTGGCGGTATTGGTTTCTACGATGACGATTGCGGTTATAGCGTCGGTTTATGCGAAGAAGCCAGGCATTGAACAAGTAAATTAAAACAAATATAACTTATCGAAAAGTCGATAATGAACACGTGGCTGATGAAGTGGAAAATTTATTTATGTAAATTTTCTGTGATATTGGCCACTGTTGTTTACGGGGTATTTGTACTAAATGCATGATTTAAACACTATATTGAATTTGTACTCACATAATCTGCATATCTATTTTGTGGCATTGTTAATGGTTTGTTTTATTAGAAAAACTAATCCCAAAATCTAATTTTAGTCATTTTTTAACCTGCAAAAGATCACCTATTATTCTTGTCATCAGAACGAAACACATTAATAAATTTATAGAGAGGCAATCATGGCTCAAGCAGTACAAATGAATACTATCGCTGTTCCTAACTCTATGGATAAGAAAACCTACTCGGTTAACTTCAAAGGATTGATTGCACACATTTTCGATATTCTTTTCGTAGACAACTCTCCACGTAGTTACTACGCAAGCGACCTATCTGGTCACATGCAACGCGATATCGGTATTAACCGTTAATCTCAGCGTTAACATGTAAATATAGAATTTTAAGAAAACGCCAGCCTCTAAAGCTGGCGTTTTTGTATCTGAAATAAACTCAATCTCTTCGTAAACTAAGCACCTGAAAGAAAAACCTAGGCATAACGGTCTGTATTTGAGCGTCATTCAATTCGCTTTGTACAAGGATCTCGGTATGTCACACGCCAAACGCAATTCATCATTGATTAAACTTTGTTTATTTGCCTTACCGATCGGCTTCTATTCCTCAGTGTCGCTTGCACAAACCTGGAGTAATGAAGGCCAGCCCGCACAGGTTATCGAGCTCTTCACCTCTGAAGGTTGTTCAAGTTGTCCACCTGCTGATCAGTACCTCAGTACTTTTGAAGACCATCCAAAACTTTGGACACAAGTTATTCCGCTTGCCTATCACGTCGATTATTGGGATTACTTAGGTTGGGGCGACAAGTTCGCGAGTAAGGCGTTTAGTCAGAAGCAACGCTTGTACAAAGCTTATGGAGTAACAAGTGGGGTTTACACACCCGGCTTTGTTGTCGATGGAAAAGAGTGGCGCGGTTACTTTAACTGGTTAGACAGAACGTTACCTTCTCTTAAACAACAAAATAACCCTAAGCTAACGGTCAACCATAAAGGCGATACGTTCAGCGTAAGTTACGAAGGCAAAGGGGATTATGTTGCTCATATAGCTTTGCTGGCGATGAACGAAGTCACAAGTGTAAAAGCTGGTGAAAACAGAGGTAAGAAGTTAGAGCATGATTTTGTCGTAGTGTACGATGGCTACCAACGTGGTGAATCTGAGTGGCAATTCAATGTGGACTTTGATCCGCTAGTCGCTTCGCCCGATGCCGTAGCTGTCTGGTTAACCGCACCTAATTCGTACGCACCTGAACAGACGGTAGCAGGGTGGCTGAACTAACTGCAACCCACGACAATTGTGTAGCTGGAATACTCTTAGACGAAGTTGGTACGGCGAGTATCGAGGTTCTCACATCGATAACTTCGCTTCTGACGGATATTAATCAGTGAAATAGAAGCGAAAGGGCGATTTAGTTACGTAATACTGCTGAAATACGTTAATATAGCGCGCTATTATTTTAGCTTTGAGTTCCTGCAATTAATGACTAACACCACTACACCAACCAACTTCTCTGATCTTGGCTTAATCTCTCCTTTGATGGCTCGTTTATCTGAGCTTGAATACCAACAGCCAACGCCTATCCAAGCGCAAGTTATTCCAAGTGTGTTAGCAGGACGCGACCTAATTGCAGGTGCAAATACGGGTTCAGGTAAAACTGCAGCATTTGCACTGCCGCTGTTACAAAAGATTCATGAAGATGCCCCTCTGGACCGTCGTTCAGGCAAAGGTAACTTTGTTTCTGGCCTTATCTTGGTTCCTACTCGTGAACTTGCTAAGCAAGTGGCTGACAGCGTTAAATCTTACGCTGTGCATTTCAATGGCGCGATTAAAACGGTTTGTGTGTTTGGTGGTGTATCGGTAAACACTCAAATGCAGGCGCTACGTGGCGGCACTGATATCTTGGTGGCAACACCGGGTCGTCTGCTTGACCTTATTTCAAGCAACGCTATCAAGTTAGACAAAGTGAAAACGTTAGTGCTTGATGAAGCTGACCGAATGCTAAGCCTAGGTTTTACCGAAGAACTTGATGCAATCTTGAAGCTCTTGCCGAGCAAAAAACAAACCTTGTTGTTCTCTGCAACTTTCCCAGAGCAAGTTAAAACGCTGACTCACGAACTTCTAAGCGATCCAATTGAAGTTCAACTTCAAAGTGCCAATGCGAGCACACTGGTTCAACGTGTATTCGAAGTAGAAAAAGGTCGCAAGACAGCGTTACTCGCACACCTAATTCAACAACATGAATGGCGCCAAGCTCTGATCTTCGTTAATGCGAAGAACAGCTGTGAGCACCTAGCAGACAAGCTTTACAAGCGCGGTATCATCGCAGAAGTATTCCACGGCGATAAAGGGCAAGGTTCACGTACTCGTATCCTAGAAGATTTCAAATCTGGCGAGATTGACGTTCTGATCGCGACAGACATTGCGGCACGTGGTCTGGATATTGAGAAGCTTCCAGTGGTAATCAACTTTGACTTACCGCGTAGCCCGTCAGACTACATGCACCGTATCGGCCGAAGTGGTCGTGCAGGTGAAGTTGGTCTTGCGTTATCTCTGATCGATCACGAAGATTACCACCACTTCAAAATCATCGAGAAGAAGAACAAGATTCGTCTTGAGCGTGAGCAAATTGAAGGCTTTGAAGTGGATGAAGAAGCGACAGCTGAACTGATCGCAGCACTAAAACCTGTTGCGCCACCGGCCGGTACTGGCAAGAAGAAAAAGAAGAAGAAAGCTCCAAAAAACCAAGATGTGTGGCTGAACAACAACTGATCTTGAGTCAGCAAGCCATATAAATCAGCAAGCCATATAAATCAATAAGTAATAGACATTCAAAAGGTGCTTAATTGCGCCTTTTTTGTGTCTGTAGGGCTGGGATTTGAGTCGTTAATAAACGACTGTTGCAGTGTTAAACAACCCGATAAGCCGTTCGAAGGATAGCGTCCTCCATAAGAGATTCGGCGATTTAACGCTTTGCTCATAACCTGTTCGGGTTTTGAGCAATTGGGTAACCGCGTGAAGACCTCGATTAAACAATTAGTGCTGGCCACTTCATTTTTCCTGTTTACCCAACACTCTTCTAGTGCTGCTGAATTTGAGGTTAAAGGGGTTAATAAAACTCTCACCGAAAATGTAGAATTATATTTAGAACCTTTAGCCGATGTTCCTGCATCACAGCTATCGAAAACGAAGCTATCTAAACGTATTCAAGATGCACTCAACCCTTATGGTTATTATCACCCACAGCTCGATATCGACCTCAATGATTCTGATAACGTGATCATTAACATCGATTCTGGTCCTGTCATGCGCATCGCAGAATCGATAGTAAAAATAACAGGTGAAGCTAGCCTAGATGCGGAGTTCATCAATATACTCAATCAAAGCAAGTTAGGCTCAGGTTTAACTTTGTCTCACCAAGAATATGACCAAACTAAGCGTGCGATTTTCTCTTTAGCAAAGCGGAAAGGTTATTTTGACGGCAGGTTTATCGAGTCAAAGATTGAAGTTATTCCTAGCGAGAACATCGCGAATATACACTTGTATTTTGCAAGTGGTCCACGCTACAAGTTCGGTTCTATAAGTATTCCTGATGATGGGGTTGACCCTACTCGTATCGAGAAAATACCCACCTTTAAAAAAGGTGATGACTTTGACACCATCAAGTTAGGTGAACTGCAATCTGATTTGTCAGACACTCAATGGTTTCGAAGTGTCATCGTACATGGTGACTTTGACAAACTTGATGACAACCTAGAAGTTCCAATTGAAATCATTGCCGAGCCAAGTTCTCGAAATATCGTGCAGGTCGGTGGCGGCTATTCTACAGATCTCGGTTTACGCGCCTCTCTCAGTTGGTCAAAGCCTTGGTATAACCGGAGAGGCCACAGCTTTGAAACACAGACATATTTGTCTGAACAGGAGCAATCACTTCAGTTGGGGTACAAAATCCCCACAGAGAAAGTCACAACGGATTACTTTGGTATTCAGTTTGAATCGAAACGAATTGATCACCGAGACACCAATAGCTTTACAAACGATCTTAAGTTCGAACGTTACTGGCAATTAGACAGTGATTGGCAAAGCACCATTTATGTCAAATACTTGCACGAACAGTACCGTCAGGCGTCTGAGGAAGAGCAATCGCAATTACTGTTACCTGGCATCAGTTTTTCTCAGGTTGATCGTAAAAATGATCAGTTGGAGCTCAATCATCGACACATCTATTCTGTCGAGTATTCTGACCCTAGTCTGTTCTCTGACTCAAGGCTGTTGCGGTTGGAAGGAAACAGTGTCCTTTCATGGGATATTAGTGACAGGCAGAAGCTCCATTTCCGCTCCAACGTAGGCATCAACATTGCCAAATCATTATCTGATGTGCCGTCGTCACTGCGGTATTTTGCTGGTGGCGATGGAAACCTGCGAGGTTATGGTTACGAATCTATCTCCCCTAGAGACGAGAATGGTGAACTAACGGGGGCACGTTATATGTTAACTGCTGGGCTCGAATATCAGCATCAAGTCTATCGTTCAATTTGGTTGGGCGCATTTCTTGATGTGGGTGATGCATTTGATCAACAAGCGGATTGGAAGCGTGGGACGGGCGTGAGTTTGATTTGGAACTCACAGTTAATGCCAGTTAAGCTCGATTTTGCTTACGGCTTAGATGCGCCTGAAGGCGACGAATTTCGTATTCATTTTTCCTTGGGTACTCAATTCTGATTTTTGTACGCTGTTTATGCACTCGCGAGGATGCGAACCATCTAATAGGATTCAAGTAAATCGAAAGAGCGTAATAACCTTTGTGCTTTAGCAAACACAAAGGTAAAAACAATGAAAAAGCTACGATTCGGTGTATTTGGTAATATGGGCCCTGAAGCAGATGCTCTGTTCCAAGATATCGTCGCCAAGAAAGAAACTGAACACGGCGCACTTAAAGACTAAGACCACATGGCCATGATAGTGGTGAAAAACTCAGATATCCCCGATCGATCTGAAGTGATTAACGAAGGCGGTACCGATCCTGTGCCTGAACTGATTGAGTCAGCGTGCATTTTAGAACATGCCAATGTTCAGTTTGGCGTAATGACCTGTAACACCGCTCATTACTTTAGACCTGAGGTTCAAAAGCACACCAACGTTTATATCGTCGACATGCTTCAAACCACCGTTGATCAAATCAAAGAGCAGAACTCTGAATCTGTTGTTGGTATTTTATGTACCAACGGCACATACAATTCGGGAATCTATGATCGTTACCTAACGGACGCGAATCTGGTGTTCGTTAAGCCAGATTCCTTTGAGCAAGAGCATAACGTGCATAGTGCTATCTATGGTGAAGTAACCGGTGAGATGACAGAGTGTGGACAAGCAATCCGAGAAACCAACGGGATCAAAGCGGGCGAGTTTGAGCGTAATGCCGCACTGCTTGCTGTAGCGATTCAATCCATCGTAGAGAAGGGCGTTGATACGGTTATTTGGGGATGCACGGAACTTCCTTTGGTTAGAAAGCAACTTGAAACGGCATTTCCAACAGTCACTTTTATTGATCCTATGGAAGCGGTAGCTGAGCGTGTCGTTGATATTTACCGTCTCGCTGAGCAATATGTGGAGCGTGGACATGTGGATTACAACATTAATGATGTTAATTCGATCTTCACAACGCTTGATATGGTGAACTACGTAGCCCAAAGAGCGATGACCTACCGTCTATAAGCTCAGATACGTGTATTTGAAACATGAGAAAGCCGCGAATTACGCGGCTTTTTTACATTTGGACTGGAGAAAATTAAAAATTAAGATTCGAAGCTGAACACTTAAAGCTCTAACTCGCCATTCATTTTTCGAAATAACCAATCAGGTACCTTGTTCCATGAACTGTAGTTCGGGTTCTTAGTATGGATTTGTTCCTCTGAAGCCCAGATGGTGTCACCTGATTGTTCTCGCGACACAGCCCAGAACAACTCCTCTTTCTGACGTGTTAAGTAGTGTGTCACTTGCTTCGCAAACTCTTCACTGTCAACCAACACTCCAAACTCAACGTTGAGAAAGTCTGATCTTGGATCGAAGTTAGAAGAGCCAATATAGGTGACACGCTCATCTAAAATTACTGTCTTGTTGTGGTAGTAGGTATCAACATGAAAGTAGTGATCATCATTGATCGCTTGGCTTTTGTACTCATAGATACTTACGCCCTTGTCGAGTAGAGTCTCACGGTGTTTTTCGTAATACGCAGGCACAAAGCCCGAATCATTAGAAGCCGATGAATTCGTCAGTAAGGTGACTTCGGCTTCGCTCTCTCTAAGTGCATCGACGAATACAAACTTGTTATCGCTTGGCACCATATAAGGCGTAGAAATAATAACCTTAGAAGGTGTCGGTACTTTTTGCTTCATCAAGTGTTCAATACGTTGGCGAAAGTAGGGCTTGTTGTCATTGAGTTTCTCCAGTGAGTCAAATACCGGCGTGACAGAGGCTGAAATGAACTTCGGTTGGTTTAAGCTCTTTATCTGCCTTTCGACTTCAGACGTGATCAATGCTTGATTCTTTTCACCTTTGTTCAACGCTTTGGTGAACGCTTGGTATTGCTCTTTCTCTTTGATTTTAATGCGTTCTTGAATTGGCACTACATGCTCACTGTTCCACAACGCTTGGTAGTTTCGGTCGAAAGCAGCAATCACGTCGCCTTTAAACAGCACATCCATATCAAAGAAGTTGGCACTTTCGCTGTAGCCAAAGTAGTCATCACCGATGTTGCGCCCACCGAGGATCATCGATTGGTGATCAACGTTAAAGTATTTCTCATGCAGTCGATTATCTAACTGTTTTTGATGAGTAGAGAAGTTGAGCGCACGACCAATCCAGCCAGCTTTACGTGACTCAAAAGGGTTGAACAGTCGAATCTCAATATTGGCGTGTGAGTCCAACTCCGCAAGCCATTTGTCATTGAATACCAACAAGTCATCCAGTGTGAGGCGCACGGCCACATCGCGGTCAGCGGCGTGTTTCAGCTCGTTTAACAGCATCAGACCCAGAGTGTCGTTTTCCCAAGAGAAGTAAGTCATATCAATCGAGAGTTTTGCTTGGCGAACCAGATCAATGCGGCGCGCAAAGGCTTCAGGCGCACTCGGGATCAAATAGACTTCGGCTTGATGTTCTGTGCTTTGCCAGTTAGCTTCGAAGTCAGGTTCAACATCGGGGTAAGGTTGGGCACATCCTGTGACCAAAGCAATCAACATTATTGTGCATGCTGTTTTTAGTTTGCTAAGTGTCATAACTAACCTGCGTTTAAACATAAAATTTGGATATAGAAACGGCCAGCGAGCTGGCCGTTAAAGTAGGAAGGGTGTTGAATATGTTTAGTTTAGGTACCAGTCCCAAGGCATAAGACCTTGCTCTGTTAGACCCGTTAAGCGACCTTCACGAAGCTTAGGATCAACACCTGGGTTTGTGACATAGTCCCAGTCGAAGGTAGTGCTGTTGTCGCTGAATCCTGCACCATCAATGACAAGCACATTGTCGGTAGCATCGCTGTACTGGTAGCTCTGGAACAATTCATCGCTAAACCAAAGACGCGACATTTCGTTCATAAGGGCTTTATCTTTGCTTGATGGATTTACTTCGCTTCCATCAAAACGTACAGCTTTGTTGAACATAAATGGCAGTTCTGAACCGTTACATGCACCGCTGATGCAACCAATCGTTTTGAATAGATCAATGATTGACAGTTGGTCGTATTCGCCCGTTTCTTCATTTAGACCTGTTTTATAGTTCCACATGTTAAAGCTTGGTTTGTGCTCAAAGTGGTATAGCGTTGCTTCTACTCCGCTGTTTGCTGCCATGTGACGAGCTGGACCATTGAACAAGGTGTCATTTAGCAAGGTTTTAAATTGCTTCATGTTGTCAAGAGCGCCACCAAAGCTAGATTCTGAGTTAGGGTAGAAATCAGTTAGAGCCAGAATATCTTGGGTTTGCTGGTGGCTAGTGATCTCAACAATGTCGACCAAGCAACCTACGGTACCCGCAATATCGTTGGTATCAATGCATCCAGTCATTTCAAGTAGATCACCTTCTAGCTTGGCACCATAAAATAAGCCCGTTACTGCGCTGTACGCACTGCTTGGCAATACAAGATCTGCTGAAACTTCATCACTTGCTTGCTCAGATAGTTTTTGTTTCAGAAGAACGATGTTGTTTTCATCTTCTAACCAGTTAACCATAGCTAGAGCTAGCTTTGTTGGATCTTCGTTAGTAAGCAGTTCAGGTTCATCATTTGTTAATAACTCGATGACCGTCGGGATTAAGAACGTAGCGCTAAATAGCATGCCAAAGCTGTTCGCTTCATGTGCATTTTCACCTAGGACAGTTGGTACTGATAAGCCTGCTTGCGTTGGTGATTTTGCTGATTCTCTACAGCTACCAAGGAAAGTTTCTTCACACAATATGTAAGGAGCATAAGGCATCAGGTTTGACATTGGCGTCTCATCTGCGGCTGGGCTCAGAATTGGGATTTGCAAAGAACCTAACAACCAATTTTTTAGCTGTTCAATACCATCCAAAGCTGTTTCTTGCGACGCCATGATCTCGTCGACCGAAGTGTCTGCATCGAAGTTATTGTTGCGGCTCTTAGCAACGTCATAACTTGGATACTCGAACCCATAAGGGTTGCTTTGCATGATTGCACGTTGGAAATATTGACCTGCGATATCGTCATCTTGCTGCAAGAAACCAATAGACATAGCACCAGAGCCTTGACCCATAACGGTTACGTTTTGAGCATTACCACCGAAGTCAGCGATATTGTTATGTACCCACTCTAAGGCGCGCTTCTGGTCACCTAGGCCATAGTTGCCATCTTCGTTCGCGCCTTTAATCCATTGAGTACCTAACTGACCAAGACGGTAGTTAAAGCTTACATAGATGAAAGGCTTACCATCGTCGCTTCCTTGAGCAACCACGGTATCACCGTGCACAAGTGCTTCAGAACCTGAGCCATATTCAAAGTCACCACCGTGAATGAATACATAAACCGGTAGGTCTGCATCAGCATCTACGCCTACTGGGCGCCAAATGTTAAGGTTCAAACAGTCTTCAGATTGTGTCTGTGAAACGGTCTTCAATTGAGGACATGCATCACCAAACGTAGTCGCATCAATGTCACTCCCAAGATCAACCATTTCACTGTGCTCAAAACGCTCTGCATCGGCAAATTTAATGCCTTTAAAAGACTCAACTGAAGCCAGTTTGTCGTCTTCGGTATTCGACGTAATAACCAGCTCTTCTTTGGTCGCTTTGATACTTGCGTCGCCGATTTGAATAGTAAAGGTTTCCGCAGGGGCAGGTACGAGAGGTTCAGGTTTGTCTGGCATTGGAACCGTTGGTTCAACGTCTGTGTCACAACCAGCAAGAGCGGCCGCAATAGCGAGCGCGATGAGAGAACGATATGCAATAGTCATAAAAAAGGTGTCCACAATAAAATTTGGTAAAGTAACGAACAGCGCATCGATACCGTCAAACCTGTCCTTCCATCAGGTGATTCGCTCCATCATTGGTGCGTTTGACGTGGTTGTTTATTTCACTTGCTCTCTGTTGAAAACAAGGGGGGCGCAATGTCGTTGGTATGATGTCGGCGCAAGTAAACGTGAGATTTACACCGATATCAGAGTTCAATGAGCTAAGAGCTTATTAGGTCTAGAAGATCAAACGTTCTAGAAGCGATAGCCAAGGTTCAATGTCACAGCCGAACGAGTTTCACCTTTGTTGTACAACACGGTCATGTTGTAATGCTTGCCAATCTGTTTGTTGACTCCGGTTAAAAATGCCCACTGGTTAATGTCGACACCAACGTCGTAATCAAACTCAATATCGTCTGTCTTTACAGTACCTTGCATACGTGAATCTAAACCTTGGTATTCAGCACCAACGAAGAATTGAGCGCGATAATCAACTAATTGGTAGCCCAACATTGGCTGAATCGTGACAATGCCGTCACCCCAATCATCCATCCCTTTCAGACGGGTTTGTGAATAGGTGCCGGTCAGTGATGCAAAGAACTCTTTGTAACCAACAGATAGTGTTGTACCCACACCGCGTAAGTCATATTCGAGATGCAGTGGTACATTTAAACGCCCACTGTTACACAGTGCTGATACGCCCTCGCACAGTTTGTCACCTAGACCAGGTAGTTTGTTATTGAGTTTATCTTGTAGATATTCTCCCGCAGCGCCGGTGTAAGAGGCATCAACATTCGCGTCAACGTTTACCTTTCCTACATATCCGAATACATTCCAGAACGGCAGAATATTCACATCACCACGTATTGAAAGACTTTCTGCTTTAACCGTTGCAACGCTATCTTCAGGGTCGAACAGGTCATTCAAGCGCACACCGCCAATCACGTAATCGGTCATAGGAAGGTTCATGTCTTGATTGCGATAAGCAACTGAAACACCGAATGGTAATGGCAAATCGATACCTTGACGACGCACCATGTCACCCATTAAAGGGAATACTCGATCTAACTTAACACTCGCTTCTTGCATACGAGGATCTGAAACTTCTTTTAGACGCTCTTCATGCAGGACATTAACGCCGTTGTCGTCTTCATAAATTGCGACGGGTTCAGTTACAGCGCTCATGGTCATCGGTTTCGTTTTAGACGTACCCTCGATGTTAGTTGTCTTACGTTCAATAACGACTTTACCAGAGTCTAACGTTTGGAAATCAATCACTTGGTAATAGGTATCGACTTTTGACTTACCAAGATTAAATGGCTTGTCGTTGGTGATTACCATGCGTTTTGGTGTGCCGCCTACAAGTTCAATATCAACATTCAAGAAACGGAAATAGGCGATGTCTTGTGGTAAGCCGTATTTCGAATAGTTGAAGCTAATGGTCACGTCGCCGTTGTCTTTTTCATTGACTTTCACTGACGATGGATCGAAGCTTTCTGCATAATTTCTTAGTCGATACTCAGTGCGCGTAAACTCTTCAATTTCATCGATCAGTTTTTCGTTTTCATCCAGCTCTTGCGGGTTGTATTTGACGCGCAGGTCGATGTTGCCTTTGCTGTCTGTGTTTTTTATCAGATAGACGCTTGAGTCACGAACCTCATCGCCAATTTGTATGGTTCGATGTGCGTGTTCAACTAGGTGTTCGCCCTGTACGAGCGAACTGATTGCTAGCTTTGGTAAATCATGACTGATGCCATATTTGTCAAATAGTGCTCGACCTTTTTCCATAACTTCGCTGTAAGTATTGGTTTCTGCCGCAGACGCAAAATTGGGGGTGGTAAGTAATAGGGCGCTCGCTAACACAGAAAGAGTATGGGTCTTACAGGCGCTGGTGCGTATTTCAAAAAAACTCATGACGGTTCCCACGCTGAGTAGCCTCAAACCTTCGAGACTCAAACAGTCGATGTAATACTGAACGTCGTGTTCAGTTGTTATATATTTATCCGTTAGGATTGCTAGTGTGAATGTCGCGACTAAAAATGCATTGCGTCAATCAATGAGAGGATTTTAAGAGGAGGTGGCAGATCGCGTTAATCGCTTTTGATGGACGCTATCCTCACTTAGTAATAATTAGCGTTAATCAATTGATTTATAATGATTTTCAATAGATAAAAAACGGCCTGTGAAGTAAAAATACTTGGCAGACCGTTTTGTTGTGAGTTGTTAAGCGCATTTAGTTCTAAGCAGTTACCCTCACTCTAAATAGATCAGTAAACAACTTCGCTATCATCAGAATAATCAAAATGTTTACGAGCATCAAAAGTGGCGTTTCAATTCCATAAACAGGTGTGAGGTTGAGCGCACCAGATGTGAGAACAACTAATAAGTTAATACCCAATATTCGGTGTACCATGAGCTTAGGTGTCGCGAACACTTTCCATATCACCATAATGTTAAGGAAGTAGAATAGTCCCAGCTCCCATAGTTCTGTCATTAATGGCATCACAAAGATGTATTGCAACAGAACCACCGACCCTGTACCCAACACACCATAAAAAGCGTCCTTAATAACGCTTGGTGGCATGGGCGGCACCATAGAAGAGAATACACCGGCTAACATAGGAAATATGAAACCACCTGGAACTGGAAGATAAATCCAAATCAACAGCGATGTGATAAACATCGACACGCCTTGCAGCACTTTGCGCCCATCTTCATTCAAATGTTCAACAAACGTGCGATGTGCATGATGCCAAGATACGTCTTTATGATCACCTGTGACATTGAGTTCACCCTCAACAAGAGATTGTTCTGGTGTTAATACATCGAACGTCTTCAAGTTGTGAGTAAGAACTGCCCATTGGATATCTAAGTCTGATTCGCTGTTACTTTGTTTGAGTAATGTATCTTGGATATGTGCCATTTCATCGATACGCAAGCGCCATGTTTGGATGTTCTCTTTAAGGTGGTAGCTTCCGGTCAGTGGCAGATCTAAAAGTTGATACAGCTTATCAATATTCGCGGTGTTGCTTTCAAGTGCGGCAATGTCGATGTTGTCTGTTTTTTCCATCGCATCTAACAACGCTTGTTTACTGGTTTCGAAACGTTGTACAAAGTTGAGTTCAGTATTCACAGGCCACACGATGCGATACACAATAGAGAACACAACAACACCTAATAGTGTTTCTTGAAGTCTAAGTACAGCAAAGTGAAAGGTGGTTTGGTTATCAAACCCGCCCAGACAAGCAACAATCGAACACACGGTAAATCCTATTGAAAAGATGTAGCCGTATTTCTCGTCACTAGACATGAAAATACAAGTGCCTAAGAACACGGTAAGAAATGTTAGAAACAAAAATCGATCTTGTGAAAACATCGCAATGAGGAAAAAGGCATAACCGGTCCCTAACAAGGTTCCCATTAACCGGTTATGGCCTTTGTTTATTGAATGGGCGAAGCTCTCGTTCAATGCCATCACTGCGACGGCTATCGCAGCCCAATACGGTTTTTCCCAACCAAACCACAACGCTAGGCAGATTGCGATAACGATAGAGAGTGCGACTTTAATCGCGTCTTTAGTCGATGCAGTGAACATAAGAATCACCTAGCTATTTTTGATTATTTTGATCGAGGCAGTCATACCAACACGCAGTTGTACGTCTTCTGGTATTTTGTCTAACTTCACTTTGATAGGGATGCGTTGAGCTAGGCGTATCCATTGGAAGTTTGGATTCACGTTTGGCAATAAATCATTACCTGTGCTGCCGTCTTGCTTCGCGATACCAAAACCAATACTTTTGATATGTCCTTCTAGCTGAACATTGTTGTGCATCATTAAGGTCACATAAGCAGTGTCCTGAGCATCGACACCGACTAAATCAGTCTCTTTGAAATAACCTTCAATCCAGAAGCTATCTTCATCAATTAGCGCAACCACAGGTGAATTCGCGACAACTTGAGAGCCAACACGTAGGTTCAGATTGGTGATATAGCCGTTAGTAGGCGCATATACCTTGGTGTACTCAAGGTTGAGATGTGCTTCTTCTACGTTCGCTTTTGCCAGTTCGACATTTGCGGCGCTGGTTTCTACCGCGTTGTTCAAGTTGTTTAGTGTCAGCACGGGCACGGCACCGGGCGTTCTTTTCTCTAAATTCAACGCGCGTTGCTCTTCGTTTTTGGCTTTGGCGAGTAGGGCAAATGCTTGTTTTTGAGTCGCAAGTGCTTTTCTGTAGGTCGCCTTGTAAATACTCGGATCGATCTCAAAAAGAAGATCGCCTTTTTTTACCTTCGAGTTGTCTTCGACATGCACTTCAATGACTTGACCCGTGACTCGAGGTGTAATCGAGACGATATAAGCGCTGACTTGTCCGTCTCTGGTCCATGGGTTACTTGAGTACGACTGGTAATAGCTATAAACCACAGTTCCCGCAGCAGCCAATAATAAAAGTGTGATGAGATAACGTTTGATCACAGTAAGTGCCTCAAAAAATGGTAATAAAATGGCCGATAGCGCCAGTAAAAATCACGATCAAGCTCAGTTCTGCTATTGCAGGAAAGGCGACGTACTTATGAAGGCCAAACCGTGTCGCGATTGACCCTGTTAGCATTGTCAGTATGTAAGCCAGTGCGATAACCAATAACAGCGGTGGGAAGTAGACTTCATCCCACACAAGCTCATGCGGCATGGTATTCATGGTTCTGTTCTCTATTTGTTTGATGAATGCAACGGTAACGGAGTTCGATTTATTGTGATAATCGCTTATAGAGGATCGTACCCATCAAAATCCAACTTTATTCGGTGATTATGCCAACTGCCTCTTTGTTGAGAGCCGTAAGCCAGTAAAACAACGGTAGGTAGGTTGTCGTTCTTGAAGTGGAAACACTTAATTGAAATTGATTTCGAAAATCATCTACTTTTGCCGGTTTAAGATAAATCTATTTAAAACAATCACTTAAGATGTAAATTGCACTTCAAAAACTATGCGAACAGTTAAAGTGATGATTTGATCCATCAAATGGGATTACATAATAAAACCTTTTGTTCTTAATATTCGGTTCGAAGCAACGAGATGCTTTATTTATTTTGAATAATCCAACAAATATCATTATTAAGTTATTCGTTAGATTATTTACTCCTTATATTTAGTAACAAGAGTAAATTTGTCATGGACATTATTTCTAATCTGTTTGACATGGCACCATTTGTCGCATTATTTATTACACTCTCATTGGGTTATATGGTTGGTAAAATTACTATCGGCCGATTTGTTTTAGGCGGTGTGGCCGGAACATTATTAATGGGCGTAATTATTGGGCAATTTGGTGTTCAGATTGATCCCGGCGTAAAAAGTATTTTCTTTGCGCTCTTTATTTATGCTGTGGGTTATCAAGGCGGCGCACAATTCTTTAAAGCGCTTAACTTTAGAACCATCAACATTCTGTTGTCTGCGGTTGTTATGACGGTTTCAGGCTTATTGTGTGTACTTGCCGCTGCGTGGTTGTTTGACTTAGATAGAGGTACTGCTGCGGGCCTAGCTGCCGGTGGTTTAACTCAGTCTGCGATCATTGGTACTGCAGGCGATGCGATCGCCCGTTTGGGTGGCTTGACTGAAGAAGCTAAGCACCTAATGCAAACGAATGTTGCTGTTGGTTACGCTGTAACTTACATCTTCGGTTCTCTAGGTCCAATCCTAATGGTGACATGGGTATTCCCAACACTAATGAAATGGGATATCCGCGCTGAAGCAATCAAAATGGCAGAAGCGAACTCAGATGGTAATGCAGAGCTTGGTGCTGGTGAATTCAATGCGATGACAAAACTTGAGACTCGCGCTTTTGAAATCAAAGCAGAGAGCAAAGTGAATGGTTTGACACTAGCCCAAATCAATCAAGATTCAATAGACGCATGCATCGAAGTTATCGAGCGTGATGGCAAAGCGATTGAAGCAGACAAATTTACTAAGCTTCAACAAGGCGATGTTCTGGTTATCACAGGTACTCGTAAAGCCATTGGTCAGTTGAAAGGTGACTCTGTTGGCTCTGAAGTTGTGCTTCCAGAAGAGTACGAAGTCATTGAAGAGAACCGTCAGCTTATCGCAGACAACAAACAACTGATTGGCCGTACACTAGGTCAAATCAAATCAGAAGCGAACAAAGGCACTTACCGTGGTGTTTATGTGACTGACTACCTTCGCGAAGGTGTATCAATCCCAGTTCACGCTGACCTTGTTGTTAAGAAAAATGATGTTATTCAATTAACTGGCTCACCAAGCGATATTAATCGTGTTCAAGGTACAATCGGTAAGCCAATGAACTCAGCAACAATGACTGACTTCATTGTACTAGGCATGGGTATGGTATTGGGTCTTTTGATTGGCCTAATCAACTTCAAAATTGCAGGTATTCCGGTCACTATCGGCTCTGGTGCAGGCTGTCTAGTGTCAGGTCTGATTGTTGGTTGGTTACGCAGCCGTAACCCACATGTGGCGCAATTCCCAGAATCAGCAGCAAGCTTTATTCGCGACTTCGGTCTAGCAGCATTCGTGGGTATCGTTGGTCTTGAGGCTGGCCCTCAAGCGGTAGACACCATCAAAGAACACGGTATGAGCCTACTATTCTTGGGTGTTGCGGTAACCATCATTCCACAGATTATTTC
>NZ_JBFRJZ010000050.1:0-10257 GCF_041469125.1 Vibrio sp. 10N.286.51.E5
AAAGATCAACACGCCCTAGTTAATAGAATCTAAAATAATATCAGTGGGAAAATGAAGAGATAATGGCAAAAAAGTCGATCAAAAGCAGAGATTTATTTGCCAACTCGTTACTCTACAGCTTCCTATTAGCTGGCTTTATGATTGCCCTCACCGCGGGCTATTTTGCTTACCAAGCCCACCAACAATCTGTCAGCCCAAGCAATGTCTATGGCACATGGATAGAGATTGCAGCACCACCTTACAATACAGATACCCTGACACTTTCAGATAATGGTGTGATGATGAATCATCGCCTCATTGCTACCTCGTTTGATTTTGATGGCAAGATTGTCACGATCAGCACAGGCTCTGGAACCACCGTTTACACCATCAGTGGTACTTACGATTCTCCTCGCTTGAAGCGACTAGAGCCAAGCGTACCATCTCAGCAATTTATTAAAGAAGGCTACGAGGATACTGCAGTTGGTGATACCCACAGTGTGATGCAACAAAGACGGGCTTCTTTAGCCGAGCAATTCAAAAGATAATCCCCTTCTCAGTCTTCCAAATAACAGTCTTCTCCGTAAAAAGTATTCTCCACATCACTACTTTCATATTTACCTACCGATCTGCACCGCTCACCCAGCACACTTCGCTTTGTGATACTGCTTCAACTTGCGATATTTTCCTATCATTTGTCGCATCTTTGCATAACTTCATGTCGTGGATTTTAACTTATGAGATTTTCATTCTGAAGGACGTTTTATTTTATAAAATATGGACTCAGCCTCTCACTCATTAAGCAACAGAATTGTAACGAAACAATATTTTTTAGTTGTCCATCGAAAACGGATTTATTTTCAGTTATAAAATTAAAACTCTCTCGAATACTGACTGGGAAGCTCCTTCAAAACTGATTGGAGCCGTTTATGGGGCCATTTGGTTCTCGTAACCTTCAAGGAATGAGAGAAATAGTATGATTCGTATTAATACCTGTGCGGCAAGCATTGCTCTAGCGCTATCAGGTACAGCATTAGCTGCACCAACAGCACCTAGCATCGACATGTACGGTTCCAACAACCTACAGTTTTCTAAAATTGAACTCGCGATGGAAACGACTTCTGGTTATAACCAGATGGTTAAATATCACGACAAAGCAAAGGTCGACGTTAAATTCAACCAATGGAGCGGAACGTCAGGAAACACTTACAACATCTACTTTGATGGCGTTAAAGTGGCCACTGGCCCTATAACTGGCAGCCAAACGACAGCTTCATTCGAATACGGCCAAGGCGGCTTATTTCAAATGGAAATTGAAGCGTGTGACGAAACAGGCTGTGCCAAGAGTGCACCCGCTCAGATCACAATCGCAGATACCGATGGCTCACACCTAGCGCCGCTTGCGATGAATGTGGACCCGAACAACAAGTCATACAACACAGATCCAAACACGGTAGTAGGTACTTACTTTGTTGAGTGGGGTATCTATGGCCGTGATTACACAGTCGATAACCTACCCGCTGATAACTTGACCCATATCCTTTATGGCTTCATCCCAATTTGTGGTCCTAATGAATCAGTGAAATCAGTAGGCGGTAACAGCTACAACGCACTCATGACAGCCTGTCAGGGTGTTAATGATTACGAAGTAGTAATCCATGACCCATGGGCCGCTTTCCAGAAGAGTTTCCCTCAAGCGGGCCACGAATACAGCTCACCGATCAAGGGTAACTACGCAATGATGATGGCGCTCAAACAGCGTAATCCTGATTTGAAGATCATCCCATCGATTGGTGGCTGGACGCTGTCTGACCCGTTCTTTGATTTCACAACCAAAGCCAACCGTGACACCTTCGTTGCGTCTGTTAAGAAATTCCTTAACACATGGAAATTCTACGACGGTGTGGATATCGACTGGGAATTCCCTGGTGGAGGCGGTGCTGCGCCAGGCCTTGGTGACCCTGTAAATGACGGCCCAGCTTACATTGCATTGATGGCAGAACTTCGCGTGATGCTAGATGAGCTAGAAGCGGAAAACGGTCGTACTTACGAGCTCACTTCTGCGATTGGTGTCGGCCACGATAAGATTGAAGACGTAGACTACGGCGATGCTATCCAATACATGGATTACATCTTCGCAATGACTTACGACTTCTACGGCGGTTGGAACAACGTGTTAGGTCACCAAACAGCTCTAAACTGCGGTAACTTCATGCGTCCTGGTCAATGTGATGGCACAGGCCTTGATGAAAATGGCGAGCAGTACACAGGCCCAGCTTACACCACAGACAACGGCATCCAATTACTACTTGAACAAGGCGTTCCAGCTAACAAGCTTGTGGTTGGTACAGCGATGTACGGTCGTGGTTGGGAAGGCGTATTACCATCATCACTCACCGATCCTAGCGACCCTATGACAGGGGTAGGTAACGGCAAACTGAAAGGTAGCTCTGCGCAAGGCGTATGGGAAGATGGCGTTATTGATTACAAAGGCATTAAAGCGAACATGCTTGGCGCGAATAACCAAGGCATCAACGGCTTCGAATACGGCTACGACGAAATGGCAGAAGCGCCTTACGTTTGGAACCGTACTTCAGGCCAGCTCATCACATTTGATGATGACCGCTCGGTAAAAGCAAAAGGTGCATACGTTCGTAGCCTTGGTCTTGCGGGTCTATTCTCTTGGGAAATTGATGCAGACAACGGCGACATTCTGAATGCGATGCATGAAGGCCTAGCGGGCGGTACAACAGATCCTGTCAACCGCAAACCAACGGCAGCTGCAGGCGCAGACCAATCGGTTGAAGGCCCAGCTTCTGTTTCTCTAGATGGCAGCGCTTCAAAAGACAGCGACGGTACAATCGCGAGCTACGCTTGGTCACAAGTAAGTGGTTCGGCAGTAACGTTGGCGAACGCTAATGCCGCTGTTGCAAGCTTCGATGTGGTTGAAGTCGCTCAACAAGAAGTACTCACGTTCAGCCTAACGGTAACTGATAACGAAGGTGCTACTGCAACTGACACCGTTGTTGTAACCGTAACTCCTAAGGACACGGGCCCAGTCAATACAGCACCGGTTGCTGTAGTTACGGCTCCGGCTGAAGTTAATGCGGGTGATGTAGTCGTGGTTGATGCTTCGGCTTCGAGCGATGCAGACCAAGACACATTAACCTTCACGTGGGATGTACCTGCTGGTATTGATGCAACGGTTCAAGGTTCTTCAGTGAGCTTTGTCGCGGCAGAATACACTCAAGACACAACGCTGAACTTCTCTGTAACGGTCAGCGATGGCACAGAGACATCAGTAGCAGCTACTTCAGTGACAGTTCTTAAGAAAACCACAGGCAGCGGTACGTGTACTAATGCTTGGGATTCAGGCGCGGTTTACACTGGTGGCGACCAAGTGACTCAAGGCGGTAAGGTTTGGGAAGCGAAATGGTGGACAACCGGTGAAGATCCAACAACGACAGGCCAATGGGGCGTGTGGAAAGAGATCGGTCCTGCAAGCTGCTAACTAAAAGTAGGGTTGAGCTAAACACTAACTAAGCGTCAACTAAACACCTAAAAGCAAGGCCAATCAGATAATGTCTGGTTGGCCTTTTTAGTGTTGTTTTCTTAACCTGCGTTCTACTGGCTTGATTCGTTAAAGTTAACCAATCAAGTTATCAAAGCTCTCAAATACTTGTGGGCACTTCATTACTCGACCGTGGCCCTGTCCTTGAGTCGCAATTAAAGTAACGCGACCCATTTCATTAGCAGCACGCTGAGACACATCAAACTTAGTAAACTTGTCTTGCTCATCATGAACGATGATCGTCTGAGACTCACGAAGCGCTAGCTTTCCATAGGGATCAACAGACTGAATTGGATAGTTAAACTGCTCTTCTACTTCTCCGACTACCGCCTCAAACAGTTTCATTGAGTAACCAGAACGTGCGACGCTGCCAAATAGGTTTTCTAGATAATCCAGTACAGGTGCAATCAGCAATAGTGGCTTGTTTTCCAATTTAACGTGCTTGCATTCCAACGCAGAAGCGGTACCCATGCTGTGACCGACCAAACCAGCTACCTCACCTACCGAATCTAGAATCGCTTCAAGACCGTTCACAAACGCAGGAATATGACCATGCACACCATCGCTGCCACCATGAGCAGGATGATCGTAAGCCAGAGCCGTAAAACCTTTGGCAGCGATGTGTTCCATCAGAGGGAAAAACTGACTCGCGGTACCAGACCAACCGTGGGTCAGCACCCAAACTGGACCAGTACCCAAAGAATACGTTTTGATAACGCCATCACGACCTTTGATTTCACTCTTAATAAGCCCTTGGGGATCAGCATTTTTTTGCTCGGTACGCATTGGAGTGAGCAGCAGCTTACGTGCCGTTTTCTTCGCATGGCTCGGCGCTAAGATGTAATGCAGATTGGTTGTTGCGCCAATTAAGCTGCGTTTGAAACTGAATTTGTTCGATGTATTAAAGTAGATTTTGTCACTCATGACCGTTCCTTGTATCGCCATCATCATTGGCGGATCGAGCTCGGCCCTAAAAATCGAACGACCGTGCTATTTGTTGGTATAAAAAATGGCGATAGCGCTTTTTATGGCTGCTTGCCGCCACTTCTCTTAAAATCTTTTGCAAACCCTAGTTAAGCAAAGTCACATGCTTTACGAGTTCAATAGTTTGCGAGCTAAGAAGCTTGCAAACTAACTGGTTTGCAAACTCTATGGTTTGCCGAACTAAGTGATTTACGAGTTAAACCGCCTTCCAGCTAGCAATTAAGCGCTGTACACCACTCCAAAAATGGGTATGGCTCGCTTGTTGGCCTCGTAACGAGTAGAACAAGTTCGCACTCAAGTAGAGGCCGTATAACTCAAAGGTTGCCTGTTTAGGATCTAAATCGGCTCTGAACTGTTTGCTCTCAACCGCTTTTGCTACCTGAATCGTCAAGTAATCAATCCACACTGAAATCGTTTTCTGCAGTGCTTTCTGAATCACAGACGTTTCACTGCCCGCATCTTTCCATGCATCAATAAACATGCAACTGCCTTGGAACGAATGGTTCCAGCCTAGCCAATTGTCGAGCAACTGTTTCAATTTCGCTTCAATATCACCATCACCCAGCTCTCTTGCGGGAATGATGACTCTTTCGGTGAATATGGCGTTGGAATACTCGAGTACAGAGAGTTGCAGGTTCTCTTTAGAGTTGAAGTGTGCAAACAATCCACTCTTAGACATGCCACATTGCTTGGCTAACTCGCCAATCGTCAAACTCTCAAGCCCATTCTCACTTGCAAGCGCGAATGCATGGCTCAAAATATACTCTTTGGTTATCTTTCCCTTACTCATTATTCACCAATAATAAATCTGATACATTATTTTTAGCACGTTCGTTCTTTTTTTCAAGATTTTTTACTTAACCTTTGGTATTCATTTTGTCTTATCAAAGAACTATGGAAAAATGCGACAGTATTCAAAGGAATTTGAGTTAACCGATTATTGAGTTTAATAACTAGGGAAAGAAAATGAACACACTTTGGGAACAGTTTGCGTTTTCGGCGTCGGTAACAGGCCCTATCTGTTTAATGCTGTTTCTTGGTGTGATGCTCAAGCGAATCGGCTTAATCAATGACAATTTCATTGATGTCGCATCTAAGGTGGTCTTTCAAGTCACCCTGCCCGCGATGCTATTTCTGAGTATTGTTCAATCGAATCACAACTTTTCAGCCAGTAGCGCGTTAGTTGCCTTTGGCGTCATCGCTAACTTTATCTTTTTCTTGTTCACGATTTTCTCGACCAAGTTGGTATTCAAAGGTTCGAAAGATCAAGGTGTGATTGTCCAAGGTGGATTTCGCGCTAATACCGCGATCATCGGCCTCGCCTATGTGGCTAATATCTATGGCAACCAAGGCGTGGCATTGGCGGCTATCTATGTCGCATCTCTAACCGTGCTGTATAACATTCAAGCCGTGATTGCACTGACACCCAAAGGCGAAGACACTGGCGCGAAAGCGATTAAAGTAATCGCCAAGTCGATTACCAAAAACCCATTGATCATCGCTATTTTCTTAGCGGTCGTCTTCTATGCACTTTCGATTCCTATCCCAAAAATGGTCACTGACGCTGGTCAATACTTTGCCAACATGACGTTGCCTTTAGCACTGCTGTGTACCGGTGGGTCGCTGGACATCAGCTCACTCAAACAAGAAAAGTTGTCGACGTGGTTCGCCTCTAGCTACAAGTTAATTGCCTCACCGTTACTGATTACACTGGCGGCTGGGTACTTAGGATTTGAAGGGCTCGATCTCGGACTTATTTTCTTGATGAGCGCAGCACCAACAGCAGCGGCAAGCTACGTTATGGCTCGTGCGATGGGAGGAAACTCAACACTGGCGGCTAACATCATCGCGCTTACTACTGTTGTTTCTCTTATCACTTGTACTCTCGGTATTTTTGTACTTACTGCAATGGATTTAATATAGCTGCGACAGGCTTCAAAAAACCGACACAAGCCTTGAAACAAAGGTCATAAGCCTTGATTTAGGACTAACTGGTTGGGCATAAAGACTGCTAGATTTCGTAAAAATTTTACTAAGAGATCTGATATGTCTTCCGTTCAACATACGCCTTCACAACACATCGCCAGTATTGAGTTAGGCCGAGTGATTGCTATCTTGGCGATCATTGGTTTACACGGTCAAATGGCACTCACTTATTGGCAAATAAATGAAGTGCCTTGGATCGGTTATGTACTCAACCAAACCGCTCGTTTTGCGGTACCTCTGTTTTTCCTAATCTCCGGTTATCTTATTCAGCCCAAGCTGACTGCCTCCCCGTGGCAAACCGTCATTAACTACTCTAAACCACTGCTTAAGGTATGGTTGGCATGGAGCATCATTTGCCTAGTGATGCCATTCAACCTCGCGAAGGTAGAAGAGTTTGGATACCTAGGTGAGCGCCAAGGCTATTGGGGTTTCTTAATGAACACGCCACTTAACTCTTTCTTAGAGGGTGGATTGGTTCATTTATGGTTTATTCCCGCTCTCGTATGTGCCGTTTTGATCATTGCTTTGATAGTCGAAATGAAACTCGACAAACTGCTATTACCAGCGGCTATTGTACTTTACGTTTATGGTGTTTTAGCGGGCAGCTACGCAACGCTAACCGGGTTAGAAGCACCCTTCTTCACGCGTAACGGCCCGTTCTTTAGCACGTTAATGGTGACCTTAGGTTTTCTTATTCGTCAGAATCAATGGAAGGTGTCATCAACTAAAGCGTTGGGATTATTAGCGTTAGGCATGTTGATTCACTTTGCTGAGGCGGCATGGCTCACCACGTTCGACGTCGGATTCAACATGAATGATTTCTTGTTTGGCACGGCGCTGTGGGGGATGGGCGTGTTCATGTGGCTTTTAGCAAATCCAAACATGGGTAACTACGCTTGGGTTCGCGCCATTTCAAATCGCATGCTGGGTATCTACGTTTGCCATCTGCTGATCATTATCGTGTTGTTCAATGTCTGTGGAGTTTTAGGCATTACGGAATTGGCAAAAGACGTTACGGTATTTTTTGGCACCGTATTGTTGAGCTTCGGGTTGATTGTTGGAATCGAAAAAACACCACTGCGACGCGTGCTACTTCGCTAAATCAGTTTTAAAGAGCAACAAAAAATAAAGGCAAGATAACGGATTATCTTGCCTTTATTTCATCATGTCAGTAACGAGAATCTGTCACTCGCTGGAGTGTTATCGGAACGCCATTGCGCCCTTGCCAACACCTTCATAAGCGACGATTTGTAGTGATTGGTTCTCTGCTAGGCTCGGTTCAACTTGATCCGCGATATAGCCAGCAAGTAATTCCACCGTGGTATCTGTCGGTAAAATTTCCGTCTCACTCTTAGCAATTGCTAGCTCAAATTCGCCTTGTGGCGCGGTGTAGCGGAAGCCATAGTGACTTTCATCATTAACACTGTTCGCGTTTTCACTCAGGTTAAGTGATGAAACTGAAACTTGGTCTTCTTTAGAACCTAAATAAATGTCTTCCCAACGCTGAGCAAATGCTTGTTCACGTTGCTCGTCACGCTGACCATCAACCACGATTTCTACTGGAGAACGGTGACCATGGGCGATGCGTTGGCAGTTGCCATCATGCTTTTTCAAACCATGAGTGTAGTGGTAAAACGCGCCATTAATGTTCTCATGACGTAAGGTGATCTCTAACCCTGTGACGTTACTTGGTAGGTTATCGCGAAGAATATTGTAAACGTGTGCGGTCACACTCTCGATGGTGACCGCTTCTGCATCAATAAGGCAGTACGCTTCATCAGGGCAATGTAAATGAAGGCTCTTGTCACCACGCAACACATCAACCTTAGAATAGCCCGCTTTGCTCGCTTGAAGAACAATTGCAGCGCTTTGCATTGGCAGCAGTAAACGGTGATCAACGTGCTCATCGACAAGCTGTTTGATCTGTTTTTTGACCTTGCTAAAATCCAGCACCATGCTCATTTCATTAAGTTCACCAGACATGGTGACATCTAAAATCCAACTATCTCCTACGACCCCTCTGTGTTCACAGATGTATGAAGAATCGATAACGGTAAGGTCTCTTACAAATAGGTTCAAGTTGAACTCCTTAATACTTTAATGAGATACGGGAGGCTGAATAATGTTCAGCAGGCACTTCGTCTCATTGGTGTCTAGATAAAATAGGACGGCAGGATGTTACAACGCGCTTATAAAGTCCACCTTTTTACACCCTCTTCCGATAAAAGAACAAACTACATACAATTTCCGCTAAAACATAGACCAGCCTGATGCGAATAGCCATAAACCGAGTGGGGATTGCCCGTCGTTTCAAGACGCCTTTTGCTTTAGCCAAAGGCGCGGCGACACTCCGGCAACATGTTGAAAAGCACGTGAGAATCCTGAATAGCTATTGTAACCCACTTCATCAGCGACCCAATTAATGGGCTTATTTTGCAATAACAGAGATTGAGCCACAGAGACTCGCCACTTTTGCACATAATCTCCCGGCGTTTCACCCACTTCTCGTTTGAACGCTTCAATAAACTGAGTGCGAGACATCGCGGCCAGTGACGCCATTTCGGTAATCGAATAGTGACGAGCAGGTAATCGATGAATAGCCGTGACCACAGAAGCCAATCGAGGGTGAGCAAGTGCAGAGAAAACGCCGCTATCAATTTTCTGCTGTTCGATGAGATGGCGGAAAATCAAAGCCATCAAGGCGTCACTCAATTTGTCCATTAAGTACTGCTGCCCCGACGATTCTTGGCTCGACTCATTAGATAACACCTCGATCACTGGCATTAAGTTAGGTGCCTCCTCAAACGGAATCACTATCACGTCAGGCAGAGCCGACAATAAAGGGTTCATCTGCCCAGAACGATACTCCACGTTCGCGCACACAACTTCCGCGCCGTCTCCCACACCTTCAATCGCATGTGGTGTGCTATTCGGCAAATAAACAATGCACGGCTGCGACAAATGCCGGTGTTCCGTGTGAGCGCTAGACAAGCTCAACTCCCCCGCGCTCAATACATGAAGGTGCCCCTCTTTAGCTTGTTGCGCGTTAAATGACGACACCCCACACAGGTTTCCTGAATAGAAAACGCCAGTACGTATCGAGAAGTGTTCCATTAGTTGTGAAAGCAGATCCATGCATCCTCCGAACGATTCGCTTAGTTTTTAGTTCTTTTGTCCCTCTATAGACCGGACGAGTGGGCTAAATTATTTCAAACAAGATAACCAACACTGACAAGGAACTTGATATGTCACACATGAAATCGACCAGTCAAAAAATCACTCTATTGGCCGCGTTACTAGGCACCAGCTTTTCGTTAATGGCAGCAGACCTTGATATGAGTGTCGACAGCAATGACCTCGCGATCAAAGGCTATGACCCTGTCGCTTACTTTGCCAATGAAGGCCCAGTAAAAGGCACATCAGAGTTCACAGCGACCTATAAGAATGCGATCTATAACTTTGCGAGCAGTGAAAACAGAGATGAATTTCGAGCCAATCCAGAAGCCTATGCCCCTCAATATGGCGGTTACTGCGCGTTTGGGGTAGCCATGGGTAAGAAGTTTGAAACCGACCCTCTCGCTTGGAAGGTGGAAGATGGGAAGTTGTATCTGAACTTAGACAAATCGGTTCAAAAACGTTGGCTGGAGAATACACAAGAGTTCATCCAAGACGCCAACAGCAACTGGACAACCATCAAAACCGTAGAAGCCTATAAGCTCTAAGTTCTAAGTTCTAAG